>DATDGA010000047.1:0-7720 GCA_036522335.1 Burkholderiales bacterium | reverse complement strand
AGCAGATCGCGTGCTCGTGTCGCCACACACGTCTCCCGACCGGCGGCGGCTCCGAGCGCGCGGATGGCGGCATCCAAGCGTGACACGATGACGCGCTTGCCGGATCCACCCGGTTGAAAGTGGTGAGAACGAGGGACAGATAGAGAGCAGCCGCAACCAGTACAAACAACCTCGATTCGCGCAGCAGCGCGGCAACTTTACCGGGGAGAGGTGCCTGCTGGTTCTGTTTCACTTCAAGACGACCAAGCCGGGAATCGCCCTGGGGCCCGGCCTTCAATCAATCGTGAGGATGGTGTCGTGCAAAAAGATCGAACCGGGGCGAACCTCGATGTAGCCGCCCGACTGGAGATCCTTCATCACCCGGCTGACCATCTCGCGCGAGGCTCCGATCATCTTCGCGATGTCCTGCTTGGCAAGCTTCTTTGTCACTACCTTCTGGCCGTTCACGGTCTCCGCCATTTCGAGCAGCAATCGCGCCACCCGGCCGTAGACGTCCATCAGGGCGAGACTGCCGATTTTCTGATCGGCCTCCCGAAGCCGTTTGACCAGCCCACGCATGACCGTCATCGCCATCTCGAAATTGTCTGCGAGACACCTCTTGAAATCGCGCTTCGTGAGAACCAGGAGTTCGCACGCCTCCAGGGCAACGACGCTTGCGGAACGCGGACGATCGTCGATCAATCCCATCTCTCCGAAAAATTCGTTCGGACCGAGTATCGCAAGGATGACTTCGCGACCTTCATCATCGCTCATCATCACCTTGAGCCGGCCCGATATGATCACGTAGAGCGACTCCGTCACATCGCCTGCGGCGATAATGACGGTCCCGCGGGTAAAGCTCTTGCGGCTGACTGCGCTCGTGAGCAACACCAACTGGTTCTCGGGCAACACCGAAAACAGCGGCACGTTGCGCAGAAGCAGCATCGATACGCTAGCCGGGGCCGTCATCTGTACTGTCCTCCCAGGATCCTGGCGTTATCGGCGTATCTTATCAGACTCGCGGAGCTTGCCTGCCTCGGGTGCATCCGAATCGCGGGGCGGCGATTTCGCGGCGTTATAATTCGGAACGGCTCCTCGATTGAATTCGCGCACTATCGTCCCCACAACTTCTTCATGTCAAAGAAAAACGTATATTCCAGGCTGCTGATATTGGGGTCCGGACCGGCGGGCTACACCGCCGCGGTCTATGCCGCGCGGGCGAACCTCAAACCCGTCGTCATATCGGGCCTGGCTCCAGGCGGTCAACTGATGACGACGACCGACGTCGACAACTGGCCGGCCGACGCCGCAGGAGTGCAGGGTCCGGAGCTCATGGAACGATTCCAGAAGCACGCCGAGCGCTTCCAGACCGAGATCGTTTTCGATCATATCCACACCGTACACCTCCGGGAACGCCCATTTCGGCTGGAGGGCGATGCGGGCGAATACACCTGCGACGCCCTCATCGTCGCGACCGGCGCCTCTGCCCGCTATCTGGGGCTGGAATCGGAGAAGAAGTTCATGGGCAAAGGGGTCTCCGCATGCGCCACCTGCGACGGGTTCTTCTTCAAGGGTCAGGATGTCGCCGTGGTCGGCGGCGGCAATACCGCCGTGGAAGAAGCGTTGTATCTATCGAATATCGCGCGTCACGTCACCGTCATCCACCGGCGAGACAAATTCCGGGCCGAGAAGATCCTGCAGAAGAAACTCTTCGACAGAAACAATGTCACTCTGCGCTGGAATCACGTGCTGGACGAGGTCTTGGGCGGCCCCAAGGGGGTGAGCGGGGTCCGCATCAAGGATACCCAAACCGGTGCCGCACAGCAGATCGATATCCAAGGCTTGTTCGTTGCCGTGGGCCACACTCCGAACACCGGCATTTTCGAGGCGCAACTCGAGATGAAGGGCGGATACATCCTCACGCGCGGCGGAAGCGAGGGGAACGCCAGCGCAACCAGCGTTCCTGGAGTGTTCGCAGCGGGAGATGTGCAGGACCACGTCTACCGGCAGGCGGTGACGAGCGCGGGCAGCGGGTGCATCGCGGCGCTCGACGCGGAAAAGTATCTGGACGGTCTGCGCTAGCGTCGTACGCGGACTCCGAGCGTCGGGGAAACGATGCGCAAGCGCACGAGTAAGGGCGTTTCCGAAGAGGAGATCGCGCTGTTTCGCGTTGCCGTGCGCGATGCGACACCACTGAAATGGACAGTACGCGCGGGGCTCAAAACGATGCCGCCGCCGGTGCCGGTCCGGTCACTGCTAGACGGGCACGACGCGCTCGCTGAAAGTTTGGCCGGCCCCCTCTCTCCGGACCAATCGATCGAGATTGGAGAAGAAGCGTTCTACCTCAGGGACGGGATGGGCCGCGACGTCTTGCGCAAGCTGAGGCGAGGCCATTGGGTCGTACAGGATTTCGTCGATCTGCACGGGCTGAACCGGGAGGGTGCCCGCTCGTTGTTGACGGAATTTCTCGGCGGTTGCCTCAAGCGGGGATTGCGCTGTATCCGCATCATCCACGGAAAGGGCCTGCGTTCGCCCAAACGGGAGCCGGTGCTAAAGAAAAAGGTGCAGCAGTGGCTCGCCCAGCGCGACGAAGTGCTCGCTTTTTGCCAGGCGCCGGGAAATCAGGGGGGAAGCGGCGCGCTGCTGGTGCTGCTAAAGGCCTAGGTTCCGGATTTGGGCAAGATCGGGAACGCCCCAAACGCCCAAGGCTCGATCCCGCCTTCTAAACCGCAGCTTCGTTCGTCTCGCCAGTCCGGATACGGACCACCTGCTCCACCGTGGAAACGAAAATCTTCCCGTCGCCGATCTTGCCGGTGCGCGCCGCCTTGACGATCGCCTCGATCGCTCCCTCTAACATCTTTTCCGTTACCACTACCTCGATCTTGATCTTCGGGAGGAAATCTACGACGTATTCGGCCCCGCGGTAGAGCTCCGTGTGCCCTTTCTGGCGACCGAAGCCCTTCACCTCGGTCACCGTCAGTCCGGTAACGCCCACTTCGGCGAGAGCTTCGCGAACCTCATCGAGCTTGAAAGGCTTCACGACAGCTGTGATCTTTTTCATGGCGGGTCTCCTGCGTTGACTTCGGCGGGCAAGTATAACAAACGGATGTCGGGGCCTGGCGGGCGCGCTGTTAGCGGCTATTCGCACGGCTCCCGATAGCGGGAAGTGATCGGATAACGCCAATCCTTGCCAAAACCGCGGTGGGTGATGCGTATCCCAATAGGTGCCTGGCGACGTTTGTATTCGCTGCGGTGGATCATCTCCACGACACGCTTCACGTCCCCGGCGTTAATGCCCTCCGCCACCATTTCCGCAGGGCTCAAGTCGTTCTCCATGTAGGCGGAGATGATGGCATCGAGAACCTCGTAGGGAGGGAGGCTGTCCTGGTCGGTCTGGTTCGGTCTCAGTTCGGCCGAGGGCGCGCGCGTCAACACGCGATCTGGAATAACGCGCTTGACAGAGTTCCGATACCTGCATAGACGATACACCAGGGTCTTGAGAATGTCCTTAATGACCGCAAACCCGCCGGCCATGTCCCCATAAAGCGTCGCGTACCCGACCGCCATTTCCGACTTGTTTCCGGTTGTCAGCACGATCGCGCCGAATTTGTTCGACAAGGCCATCAGCAGGGTGCCCCGGATGCGCGCCTGAAGATTCTCCTCGGTGGCGTCGACCGGAAGCTGCGCAAACTCCTTGGCGAGCGACGCGAGAAACGCCTCGAATACGGGACGGATCGGAATCTCGTTGTAGCGCACACCCAGATTCCTCGCGAGCTCCCGGGAGTCCTCCAGGCTCATGTCGGCGGTATACTGCGAGGGCATCATGACCGCGCGCACCCGCTCCGATCCAAGCGCATCGCAGGCGATGCACAGCGTCAATGCGGAGTCGACCCCGCCCGACAGGCCGACCAGCGCTCCCGGAAATCCGTTCTTCCCGACGTAGTCGCGCACTCCAAGGCACAGAGCCCTGTAGACCTCGGATTCGAGAGACTCCTGTTCCGCAATTCTGCCGCGCAGCGGTTCGCCGTCTGTGACCGTCACGAGTTCCAGGATTTCATCAAAGAGGGGCAGCTGGCAGACGACCTCGCCTCGCCGGTCGAGGACGAACGAGGCCCCGTCGAACACCAGTTCATCCTGGCCTCCCACCATGTTGGCGTAGACCAGCGCCATTCCGGTTTCTGCGACGCGCTCGCGCATCACGTCATAGCGGGATTCCTGCTTGCGCATGTGATAAGGCGAGGCATTCAGCACAAGCAGAACCTGCGCACCTGCCTCGCGCGCGGCCTGCGGCGCGCTTGCCCTCCAGGCATCCGCGCAGATATTGATCCCGAGTTTGACCTTCTCGGAATCGGGCCGAACGGTCAGCGGACCTTGGGGTCCCCAGGTGTCCTCGCAGATATTCACGCCGAACCGGGTCTCCGCGACCTGAAATACGCAGGGGCTGTCGCCAGGCTCGAAGTAGCGTTCCTCGTCGAACACGGTGTAATTCGGCAACACGTGTTTGTAATAGGTGCCGACGATCCGCCCCTCCTGTATGACGGATGCAGCATTGCGGCGTCCACCCTCGTCTTGATACGGGTGGCCGACGACAAGCGTGATACCGCCGATCTTTCGCGCCAAGTCCTCAAGTGCATTGCTGCAGTCTCGGTAGAAGCCCCCGCGCAGGAGTAAATCCTCCGGGGGGTAACCGCACAGCGCGAGTTCCGGGGTGAGGACAAGGTCCGCACCGGCGATACGCGCGCGTTCGCAGTACTGGAGAATCTTGGTGGAGTTGCCGGTAAGATCGCCGACGACACAATTTATCTGGGCAATCGCGATCTTGACGATGCTCGCCATCTGGTAAGTTTACCATCCGGCGAGCGACTTCTCGCGGC
Source organism: Burkholderiales bacterium (assembly GCA_036522335.1). Classification (GTDB taxonomy): domain Bacteria; phylum Pseudomonadota; class Gammaproteobacteria; order Burkholderiales; family SG8-39; genus VBDM01. The sequence goes on along the minus strand of DATDGA010000047.1, from coordinate 2,867 downwards.
GGACTGGCTCAATCGACTCTATAATTTCCATCGTGAGTGCTTCCTCGGACCTAGTCGATTGAAGGAAGACGCACCCTCGGCCAAGTTGATCGATACGCTCCAGGCCATCGACCCGAGAGCATGGAACGCGCTTGCCGGAGAGCATCCCTTCCTACGTCACGAATTTCTCCACGCGCTTCATGAAACGGGCTGCGCGTGTGAGCGCACGGGGTGGTCGCCGCACTATCTCACCCTGTGGCAGGACACCTCGCTCGTCGGGGCCATGCCGCTCTACGCCAAAGCGCATTCATACGGCGAGTACGTTTTCGATTGGTCGTGGGCCGACGCCTATCACCGTCACGGGCTCTCGTACTATCCCAAGCTGCTAGGCGCAATCCCATTTTCGCCGGTCACGGGGCCCCGCTTGCTCGCGCGCGACGAGGCAACACGAGCACTCCTTGTGCGCGCCGCACTGCAGCTGGCGCGAGACTTTTCGTCATTGCATGTGCTGTTTCCCGTCGAATCAGAAGCGCGCGAGATGGAAGCGCAGGGAATGATGCTGCGCCGCTCGGTGCAGTTTCATTGGGAAAACCGCGGCTACGCGAATTTCGAGGAGTTTCTCTCCGATCTCACTTCGGCAAAACGGAAGAGAATCCGCCAGGAGCGCCGCAAGGTGCAGGAAACGGGCGTGCACCTGCGGCGGATGGTCGGTGCCGACATTAGCGAGGAGCACTGGAGCTTCTTCGCTCGCTGCTACAACAACACCTACCGAGCATATCGCTCGACGCCTTACCTGAATCTCGATTTCTTTCGGCGACTTGGCGACACGCTTTCGGAACACGTGCTCATGGTGCTTGCCGAACTCGACGGCAAGCCGATCGCAAGCGCGCTCAACATCTTCTCGCCGACTACGTTGTACGGCCGCTACTGGGGGTCGGTCCAGCATCTGCCGCTATTGCATTTCGAAGCTTGCTACTACCAGGCGCTGGAATTCTGCATCGAGCGCAGGATCCGCGCATTCGAGGGAGGTGCACAAGGCGAGCACAAGCTTGCTCGCGGCTTCCTGCCGACACAAACCTGGTCCGCGCACTGGTTGGCCCGCCCAGAGTTCGCGGATGCGGTCGAAAGGTTTCTTGCGCAGGAGTCGACCGGGATCGAGCGCTACGTGGACGAACTCAACGAGCACAGCCCATTCCGAGCAGGAAGCTAGCGGCGCCTACTTACTCTTAGGCAAACCGCCGAGCAGGGCGGCAACTTGGCGCGGCGCTCTTTGCGTGGATGCCGATCGAGGCGCGGAAGCCGTCGCTTGAGCCGGCTTGTAGGGAGAGTTGAAGATCGGGTCGACGCTCTTTGTGCTCTGACCGGCGCGGGTCAAGCGGTCGCGCTCCGGGTCGCCCCGGCGGGGCCGGTGTTCTCGCGCCGCCGGGTCCCGGCGGGACTTGCTCATCATCGAGGGCGCGACGCTCAGTTCGGGTTCGAATCCCGGCACAATCTTCCTCGCAATGTCGAGCCGGATCGTTTTTTCGATCGCCTCCAACTTCTCGTGCTCTTCTGCGCACACTAGAGAAATCGCCTCCCCGCTCGCCCCCGCCCGGCCGGTGCGGCCGATGCGATGGACGTAGTCTTCGGGGACACCGGGAAGCTCGAAATTCACGACGTGCGGCAGGTCCTCGATGTCGAGTCCGCGCGCAGCGACGTCGGTCGCCACTAGCACGCGAACCTTTCCCGATTTGAAGTCGGCGAGCGCCAAAAGCCGTTCAGGCTGGGTCTTGTCGCCGTGGATTGCGGAGGTATGAATGCCGTCGCGGTTGAGCTGGTAGGCTAGACGATTGGCGCCGATGCGGGTCGAAGTGAAGACCAGCACCTGGCGCAGATCGCGCGACTGCACCAGGTAAGCGAGCAACTCGCGCTTGCGCTCGCGCCGCACCGGATGCACCACATGCTGGACTGACTCGGCCGCGGTGTTGAGTCGCGCCACCTGCACGAGGACCGGGTCGTGCAGGAACGATTCGGCGAGCGTGCGGATGTCCCCGGTCAGGGTCGCGGAAAACAGCAGATTCTGGCGCTGCTTGGGCAGGAGCGCCATGATGCGGCGCACGTCGGGGATGAATCCCATGTCGAGCATGCGGTCGGCTTCGTCGAGCACGAAAGCCTCGACTTGTTGCAGGTTCACCGTCTTCTGCTGGACGTGATCGAGCAGACGACCGGGGGTAGCCACCAGAAACTCGACGCCCTGACGCAGCGCCGCAGTCTGCGGCTTCATATCGATCCCTCCGAACACCACGGTGCTGCGGAGGCCGAGGTACTTTCCGTAGGTCCGGACGCTCTCCTCCACCTGCGCAGCCAGTTCCCGCGTCGGGGTGAGAATGAGCGCACGCACCGGATGGCGTGCCGGGGAGGCGCTGGTATTGGCGTGCCGCGCGAGCCGTTGCAGAAGCGGCAAGGTGAATCCGGCGGTCTTGCCGGTGCCGGTCTGGGCGCCCCCTAGGACGTCGCGACCCTGCAGCACCAACGGAATCGCCTGCGCCTGGATCGGCGTGGGCTCCACGTACCCCTGCTCAGCAACCGCCTTCAGCAGTTCGGGCAGCAGGTTCAGTTCAGTAAAACTCGGCAAACGAATATTCTCCTTCCGCCCTGGGTCCGGGCCGAAGAAACTTCATTTCGGTGACGGTTGATCTGCGGACGAGGTAGATGGCGACCGCGGCCATTATATCAAACGGACCCCGACACCTCGAACCAACCTTAGCGGAGATCCGCCATCAACCCGTCCCATGACGCTTGAGAGCCCACGCGACGTGCTCGCGCACCAGCGCTGACCGATCCTGCGCCCGCGAACGCAGCGCCGCGACCACCCGCTCGCCCCTTGGCGCGTTACCCAAGCCAACGGC
>DATDGA010000046.1:0-4226 GCA_036522335.1 Burkholderiales bacterium | reverse complement strand
TAGGCGAGAAGCGCGATCTGCGAGTCGAGGAGCGCGAGATCGAGATGCTGCCCGAGCCCGCTCTCCGCGCGGTGCGCGAGCGCGGCGCAGATCGCGATCGAGGCGTACATGCCGGTGATGATGTCGGCGACGGGAACGCCGGCGCGCTGCGGCCCGCCGCCCGCTTTTCCGTTTACATCATCGTCCGGTTCCCCGGTGACGCTCATCATGCCGCCCATGCCTTGGATCATGAAGTCGTAGCCGGGGCGCTCGCGATACGGTCCGGTCTGGCCGAAACCCGTGACCGAGCAGTAGATGAGGCGCGGGTTGATTTTCTTCAGGTCGTCGTAGGCGAGGCCGTAGCGCGCGAGATCGCCGAACTTGTAGTTCTCGATCAGCACGTCGGAAATCTTCGCGAGCTCGCGCACCAGCTTCTGGCCCTCGGGCTTCGCGATGTTCAGCGTAACGGACTTCTTGCCGCGGTTGGCCGAGGTGTAATAAGCGGAATCCTTCGTGTCGTGCCCGTCCTTGTCCTTCACCCACGGCGGACCGAAAGCGCGCGAGTCGTCGCCCGAGCCCGGACGCTCGACCTTGATGACTTCGGCGCCGAGATCGGCGAGGTTCTGCCCCGCCCAGGGGCCGGCGAGAACCCGCGAAAGATCGAGGACGCGGATGTGCGACAAGGGTCCCGCCATGGATTCAACCTCTCAAGAGACTGGACTCGGAGTCACGAAGAAAGACGCGGCTGGAAACGAAATTCAATCCCGGCTGTCCATTCGCGAAGCGCGGCCCGAGCGAACGTGGGCTATTTTATCCGAAAGCCCCGAGCCGGCGACGCGGAACGCTACAATAGCGAAGGGATTCACGGAGCACGCAATGCAAATTCCTCGGTGGAAAGCGATCTGCGCGGCGGCGCTTTTCGCGCCGCTCCTCGCCGCCGCGCAGCAGCAGCCATCCGACTACGCACGCGAGAAACGCTGGGCCGACGAGATCGTGCCCGTGCTCGTGTCGGGCGAAGCGGTGTGGCTGGAAGCGCCGAGAACCGAGAAATTCCTGGGCATCTACACCGAAGCGAAGGACGCGAAAGTCGCGATCATTCTTGCCCACGGCCTGGGCGTGCACCCCGACTACGGCGTAATCGGCGAGTTGCGCACGCGGCTCGCCGACGCCGGCTACACCACGCTTTCGATCCAGATGCCGATCCTCGCGGCGGATGCACCCGCCGCGCGCTACCCCGTGCTGTTCTGGGAGGCCGACGCGCGCTTCGCCGCGGCGATGACCTATCTGCGCCGCAAGCACTACGCGAAGATCGTGCTGCTCTCGCACAGCATGGGCTCGCGCATGGCGAACCACTATATCGGCGCGCACCCGCTGGTTCCGCTCTCGGGCTGGGTTTCGCTTTCGATCTCGAGCGGGGAATTCGCGTCGCTCAAGCGCCTGAAGTTTCCGATTTTCGACGTTTACGCTGAAAACGACTTCGATGCCGTGTTGCAGGGCGCGCCGAAGCGGGCTGCGGTGCTCAAGCGCATGCGCGGCTCGAGCCAGAGCATGGTGTTCGCGACCGATCATTTTTTTGCAAAGAAGGAGAAAGAGCTCGCGGCCCTCATCCGGCTGCTGCTCGAAGGCGAGAAGCGGTAAGCCGTCGCCCGGTCGGTGACGCGGGCGCCCTGCCCCCGGTGTTCGCGGCGCAGTTCGGCAGTCCGCATGTGCTGCGGAGGGCGCGTCGGCAATGTTGCAACGCATCCTGCCCCATCGAGAATCTCGGCTCGGCCGTCTCCTTCGTTCCCCCATACCCGCCCGAAACCTGACTTAAGTCAATTGCGGATCCCCAGGGTCAGCGTCTACACTGTTCAGTTCTAGCTGCCTGGTGCTGAAGGGAGGGTGTATGCCATTGATCGCTATGACGCGCGAAATGGGTTCTCTAGGTATGGACGTCGCCCGCATCCTCGAGTCCGAGCTCAAGGTGCCGCTGGTCTACCACGAAATGATCAACAACCTCGCCGATAAGATGCGCCTGAGAAAGAGCCACGTCATACGGCTTCTGGGCGGGAAGGCCAACCTGTTCGAGCGCTTGACCGCAGACAAGACCAGCCTCTCCATCTATACCGCCGACGAGATGCTGCAGGTGGCGAGCAAAGGCGCGGTGATGCGCGGATGGGGCGCGGCGCACCTGCTGCGGCCGGTGAAGCATGCGATTTGCGTGCGCATCTGCGCGCCTTTCGAGCTGCGCGTGAAACGCATGATGGCGCGGCTCGAAACCAACGATCGCGACGCCGTGGCCGCCGAGATCCGCAACAGCGACGAGGCGCAGGGCGCGATTGCCAAGCGTCATTTCGACGTCGACTGGCAGGATCCGGAGGGCTACGACCTGTCGCTCAACACCGAGCGCATGAGCGTGGAGCAATGTGCCGAGGAAATCGTCCAGTTGTCCAAGAAGCCCGATTTCAGCGAAACCGATCAGTCGCACGTCGCGCTTTCCGATCTGGCGCTGCAGGCGCGAATCAAGGCGGCCCTGCGTGCCGATCCGGCCACGAGAGGCCTCAATTTCACCGTCGATTCCGAGGGCGGCAAGGTGCACATGCGCGGGATCGTCGCGACGCGCGGAGAGTGGAACGACGCCACCCGGGTCGTCACCTCGGTTCAAGGCGTGGCGGGCGTGAAGAGCGAATTGAGAGTTACCGCGGAAATCCGCTCGCCGATGGGCGAGTGACAGGTGGGGCGGGCGTTTCGCCGCCGTCGCGATGGCAATCTCGGCAGACCGGAGCGGCGGGTGCGCCGCCGTTGATCGACCAATACTGGAGGAGATACCCATGAGGAACTTCAAACATAGCGGCATCGCCGTGGCGCTTGTGGGCGCCGCGTTCGCCGGCTCGGTGTTCGCGGCGCCGACGGTGTTGCGCGCATCGCACCAGTTTCCCGGCGGCAAGGGAGACGTGCGCGACGAGATGGTGCAGATCATCGCACGCGATGCCAAAGCGGCGGGTGTCGACCTCGACGTCCAGGTCTATCCGGGCGCATCGCTGTTCAAGCCGAACGAGCAATGGAACGCACTGGTGAACGGGCAGCTGGACATCTCTTCTTTCCCGCTCGACTACGCGAGCGGCAAGGTGCGCGCGTTCGGCGCGACCCTGATGCCGGCGCTGGTACGCAACCACGCGCGCGCGTCGCGCGTCAACGATTCCCAGTTCATGAAGGACATCAAGGCGAAGATCGACCAGGCGGGCGTGATCGTGCTCGCCGACGCCTGGCTCGCGGGCGCCATTGCCTCGAAGAAGGCCTGCATTCGCACGCCCGCCGACATCAAGGGCCTGAAGGTGCGCTCGGCCGGCCCGACCTTTGCCGCGATGTGGCAGGCGGCCGGCGCCTCGATCGTCTCGGTGCCGTCGAACGAGGTCTATAACGCGTTGCAGACCGGCGTTGCAGACGCGACCGACACGAGTTCTGGCAGCTTCGTGTCCTTCCGCATCTACGAGCAGGTGAAATGCCTCACTGCGCCGGGGGACAACGCGCTGTGGTTCATGTACGAACCGGTGCTCATGTCGAAGAAAACCTTCAGCCGGCTCGACAAGAAACAGCAGGACGTGCTGATCGCCGCAGGCAAGAAATCGCAGGCGTATTTCGCTAAAGAGGCGAAGGGCCTGGACGACGAGATGGTCAAGGTATTCAAGGAGCACAAGGTCGAGGTGGTCACGCTGACGCCCGCCGAATACGACCAGTGGGTCAAGGTGGCTCAGGAAAGTTCGTACGCGGAGTTCGCCAAGGAAGTCCCGGACGGAAAGCAACTGATCGACGCGGCGCTGGGCGTCAAATAGCCCAGGCCTTGCTGATCGAGGGGCGGCGCGGGCCGCCCCTTTGTTTGCCGGCTTTACATAACGATGCCACCCCATCCCATGGATAGCTTCGTCCGCGCCGTCAGGTGGGTCTCGCGCCTGTGCGGCTACTTTGCCGCCGCGTTGATCGCCCTCGGCGTAATCGTCGTCTGCCACATGGTGTTCGTGCGCTACGTGCTCAACCAGAACACCATCTGGCAGACCGACTTCACCACCTATTGCCTGATCGCGGCGACTTTCGTCGGCAGCCCGTTCGTGCTGATGACGCGCGGGCACGTAAACGTCGACGTGCTGCCGCACTACCTTGGCCCGCGCGCACGCTTTTGGCTCGCGCTGTTTTCCGCCTCGGTCTCGCTTGCCTTCGGCGTGGTGCTTGCGGTGCTCACTTTCAATTTCTGGAAGGAGGCCTGGGACAAT
>DATDGA010000045.1:0-6373 GCA_036522335.1 Burkholderiales bacterium | reverse complement strand
AATGCGAACGAAGTCATCGCCAACCGCGCTCTGGAGCTGATGGGACATGCGCGCGGCGAGTACCGCGTCGTGCACCCGGTGGAACACGTCAACATGAGCCAGAGCACGAACGACGTCTATCCGACCGCGGTGAAAGTCGCGTTGAATTTTGCGATCGACCGGCTGTGCCTCGCGATGGGAGCGCTCCGGCGTGCTTTCGAGGGCAAGGCCGAGGAATTCTCCGGTTTGCTGAAAATGGGCCGCACGCAGCTGCAGGACGCGGTGCCGATGACGCTCGGCCAGGAGTTCAGCACCTACGCGGTGATGCTCCAGGAAGACGAGGATCGGCTGCGCGAGGCGGCGCAGCTCACTACCGAGATCAATCTCGGGGCGACCGCGATCGGCACCGGAATCAACGCGCACCCCGACTACGCGGCCCTCGTGTGCCGGCGGCTCTCCGAGATCGCCGGCATCCGCCTGGTCACGGCGGCGAACCTCGTCGAGGCGACGCAGGACGCGGGAGCGTTCGTGCAGCTCTCGGGAGTGCTCAAGCGCATCGCCGTCAAGCTCTCCAAGACCTGCAATGACCTGCGGCTGCTGTCCTCCGGTCCGCGCACGGGTCTGGGCGAGATCAATCTGCCGCCGATGCAGGCCGGCTCCTCGATCATGCCGGGCAAGGTCAACCCCGTGATTCCGGAGGTCGTGAATCAGATCGCTTTCGAGGTGATCGGCAACGACGTCACCGTGAGCTTTGCGGCCGAGGCGGGGCAGCTGCAGCTGAACGCCTTCGAGCCGGTCATCGCCCACAGCCTTTTCAAAAGCATCGTGCACCTGACCAACGGGTGCCACGTGCTGCGGGAGCGCTGCGTCACCGGAATCACCGCTAACCCCGAGCGCATGCGCGCGATGGTCGAGCGCTCGATCGGCATCGTCACTGCACTCAATCCCTACATCGGCTATTCCAGCGCTACCGAGGTCGCGCGCGAGGCGCTCGAAACGGGGAAAAGCGTCTACGACCTAGTGCTCGAGAGGAAGCTCCTCAGCAAGGAGCAGCTCGACGAGATTCTGCGGCCGGAAGTCCTGACGAGGCCGGGGTTCCACGTGCCGTCCGGGTCGCCGGGAACGGAAAAGCCGGGACCCTAAGAACCCGCACGGGTCAGGCCGCGCGCCTCACTTTTTTTCCGAGGACATTGCGCAGGTATCGGCCGGTGAAGCTTGCCTCAATGGCGGCTACGTCCTCGGGCGCACCTTGCGCGAGAATACGCCCGCCGCCGTCGCCTCCCTCGGGGCCCAGGTCGATGATCCAGTCGGCGGTTTTGATCACGTCGAGGTTGTGTTCGATCACGACCACGGTGTTGCCCGCATCGCGCAGGCGGTGCAGCACCGAGAGCAGCAGGTCGATGTCCTTGAAGTGCAGCCCGGTGGTGGGCTCGTCCAGAATGTAGAGCGTGCGGCCGGTGTCGCGCTTGGAAAGCTCGAGCGAGAGCTTGACGCGCTGCGCCTCGCCGCCCGAGAGCGTGGTGGCGGGCTGGCCGAGCTGGACGTAGCCGAGACCGACCTCGAGCAGGGTGTGGAGCTTGCGCTCGACCGCGGGAACCGCGTTGAAGAATTCGTGTGCGGCTTCCACCGTCATCTGGAGAATGTCGTGGATGTTCTTTCCCTTGAACTGCACCTCCAGCGTCTCGCGGTTGTAGCGCTTGGCGTGGCAGGTGTCGCAGGGCACGTAGATGTCGGGAAGGAAATGCATTTCGACCTTGATGACGCCGTCGCCCTGGCAGGCCTCGCAGCGCCCGCCCTTGACGTTGAACGAGAACCGTCCGGGACCGTAGCCGCGCTCGCGCGCCATGGGAACGCCCGCGAAGAGCTCGCGGATCGGCGTGAAGAGCGCCGTATAGGTCGCCGGATTGGAGCGCGGGGTGCGGCCGATCGGGCTCTGATCGACGCTGATCGCCTTGTCGAAGAATTCCAGCCCCTTGATCGAGTCGTGCGCCGCGGGCTCGTGCGACGAGCCGTAGAGCTCGTGCGCGACGGCGTGATAGAGCGTGTCGTTGATGAGCGTCGATTTACCGGAGCCCGAGACGCCGGTGACGCACACGAACAGGCCGACGGGAAGCGCCAGATCGATATTCTTCAGATTGTTCCCGCGCGCGCCGCGCAGCCTGAAGACCCGCGTCTTGTCGAATCGGCGCCGGCTCTTCGGCACGGCGATCTCGGCTGCACCCGACAGATACTGACCGGTGAGGGAAGCGGGGTTCTTGCGAATCTGCTCGGGCGTGCCTTCCGCGACCACCCGCCCGCCGTGCTCGCCCGCGCCCGGCCCCATGTCGAGGACGTGGTCGGCGGAGTTGATCGCCTCCTCGTCGTGCTCGACCACGATGACGGTATTGCCGAGATCGCGGAGCTGCTTGAGCATGGCGAGCAGCCGACCGTTGTCGCGCTGATGCAGTCCGATTGAAGGTTCATCGAGCACGTACATCACCCCGGTGAGTCCCGAGCCGATCTGGCTGGCCAGGCGAATCCGCTGCGCCTCGCCGCCGGAGAGGGTGTCGGCGGCGCGGTCGAGGGAAAGATAGTCGAGGCCGACATTGTTGAGGAAGGAAAGCCGGGCCACGATCTCGTTCACGATCTTCTCGGCGACCGCCTGCTTGGCGCCGGAGAGTTTCAGCTCGCGAAAGAATGCGAGCCCCTGCTTCAAGGGGATCGCGCTCACTTCGTAGATCGCCTTGTCGGCGACCTTGACGTTGCGCGCTTCCGGGCGAAGCCGGGTGCCCTCGCAGGCGGGGCAGGGCTTGGTGTTCAGGTATTTGGCGAGCTCCTCGCGCACCGCCAGCGAATCGGTTTCCTTGTAGCGCCGCTCCAGGTTCGGCAGGATGCCCTCGAAGGCGTGCTCCTTGACGATGGTGCGGCCGCGCTCGCTGAGATAGGAGAACGGAATTTTCTCCCGGGTGCCGTGCAGCACGATCGTCTGGATCGGCTCGGGGAGCTTCTCGAACGGCGCTTCGACGTCGAACGCGAAATGCGCGGCGAGGCTGGTGAGCATCTGGAAATAGAACTGGTTGCGCCGGTCCCAGCCCCTGATTGCGCCGCTCGCCAAACTCAAGCTCGGATGCGCGACTACGCGCCTCGGATCGAAGAAAGTGATAGCGCCCAGGCCGTCGCAACCCGGACAGGCTCCCATCGGATTGTTGAAGGAGAACAGACGAGGCTCGAGCTCGGGGAGCGAGTAGTCGCAGGCGGGGCAGGCGAAGCGCGCCGAGAAGAGGTGCTCGCGGCCGGAATCGACCTCGAACACCACGGCGCGGCCGTCGGCGTGCCGCAGCGCAGTTTCGAACGATTCGGCCAGCCGCTGTTTCGCCTCGGGACTCACCTTCAGCCGGTCGATGACCACGTCCACCGAGTGGTTGACGTTCTTCGAGAGCTTGGGCACCGAGTCGATCTCGTAGACCTTTCCGTCCACGCGCAGACGAGTGAACCCTTGGGCGCGAAGCTCCGCGACGAGCTCGTGCTGTTCCCCCTTGCGACCCGCCACGATGGGGGCGAGCATCATGAGCTTCGTGTCCTGGGGGAGTGCAAGGGCATGGTCCACCATCTGCGACACCGACTGCGCTTCGAGCGGCAGCTTGTGTTCCGGGCAATAGGGCGTGCCCGCGCGGGCGAAGAGCAGCCGCAGGTAGTCGTGGATCTCAGTGATGGTGCCCACGGTGGAACGCGGGTTGTGGCTCGCCGCTTTCTGCTCGATCGAGATTGCAGGCGAGAGCCCTTCGATCAGATCGACGTCGGGTTTCTCCATCAGTTGCAGGAACTGCCGGGCGTAAGCCGAAAGCGACTCGACGTAGCGGCGTTGGCCCTCGGCGTAGAGCGTGTCGAAGGCGAGCGAGGATTTTCCCGAGCCCGACAGGCCGGTGATGACGATCAGACGGTTGCGCGGCAGATCGACGTGGAGATTCTTCAGGTTGTGCGTGCGTGCGCCGCGAATGCGTATCTGATCCATTGGCAGGTGGGTAAAGGCTAACCTGCTACTATACGAAATTTCGCAGTGTTCGCGCTACTCCCATGATGTCCCCGGCCGAGCCGGGCCGCATGTCCCCGATGGAACTGCGCGGGAGCCTCTCGCTCGCGTCGCTGTTCGCCCTGCGCATGCTCGGGCTCTTTTTGATCCTGCCGGTGTTTGCGGTGCATGCCGGGCAGCTCGCCGGCGGCGACAGCCAGATCCTGGTGGGACTCGCGCTCGGCGCCTACGGCCTGACGCAGGGGCTTCTTCAGATTCCCTACGGAATGGCCTCCGACCGCTACGGCCGCAAACGCACGATCATCATAGGCCTCGCGCTGTTTGCCTTGGGCAGCTTCGTCGCGGCCTCGGCCGCCGACATGAACGTGGTGATTCTGGGAAGGGCGCTGCAGGGGGCGGGGGCGATCGCCGCGCCGGTCACGGCGTTCGCCGCCGACATCGTGCGCGAGCAGCACCGCACCAAGGCGATGGCCGTGATCGGCGGCTCGATCGGGCTCACGTTCGCCGTGTCGCTCGTCGCGGCGCCGGCCCTGTACCAGGCGATCGGCATGAGCGGAATCTTCGCACTGACCGGCGTGCTTTCGCTCGGCGGCATCTGGGTGACGGTGAGCGTGGTGCCGCCCGAGCCTGTCGCGGCGGAGAGGTCCGCGCGCCGGGACCCGGGAGGGGCTTTGCGCGAAGTCCTGCGCAACGCGGAGCAGTTGCGTCTCAACTTCGGCATCTTCTCGCTGCACCTCGTTCAGATGGCGATCTTCGTCATCATTCCGGTGGCGCTCGTCAAGCACGGCGCCTTGCCGGTGACCGAGCACTGGAAAATCTACCTCCCGGTGGTGCTCGGGTCCTTCCTGCTGATGGCCCCGCCGCTGATTCACGCGGAGCGCCGCGGCCGCATGAAGTTTCTTTTCTTGAGCGCCATCGCCCTGCTCCTCGTCGTCGAGCTGGGTTTTGCGGTGTGCTACACCGACTTCCGGATGCTCGTGGTGCTGCTGCTCGCTTTCTTCGTAGCCTTCAACATTCTGGAAGCGAGCCTGCCTTCGCTGGTGTCCCGGGTGGCATCCCCTTCTTCGCGCGGCACGGCGCTCGGGGTCTACAACACGACCCAGGCGCTGGGCCTCTTTGCCGGCGGCGCGATCGGCGGCTGGCTGGCGCAGAATTTCGGGGAAGCTTCGGTGTTTGTATTCGGAATCGCGGTTATTGCGTTATGGCTAGGAGTGGCCTCGGGTATGCGCATCGGGGGCGATTCCGCGGAGCGGACCTTTCCCATGCGTGCCGGGAGCGATGCGGTCGCGTTGCGCGAGAAGCTCGTTCGTCTGCGCGGCGTGCGCGAGGTGGTGGTGGTGCCCGAAGAAGGCATTGCCAGACTAACGGTGTATCCTGAATCGTTCGACGAGCGGGCGGCGACGGAAATTATCGGAGGAGAAAGTTAAATGGCATCGGTCAACAAAGTCATTTTGGTAGGCAATCTGGGGCGCGATCCCGAGACGCGTTACAACCCCGAGGGCGGAGCGATCACCAACATCTCGATCGCCACCACGGACACCTGGAAGGACAAGACCAGCGGCGAAAAACAGGAACGCACCGAGTGGCACCGCGTGGTGTTCTTCAGCCGGCTCGCCGAGATCGCCGGCGAATACCTGAAAAAGGGGTCGCAGGTTTACGTGGAGGGATCTCTGCGTACGCGCAAATGGCAGGACAAGGAGGGGAAGGAGCGCACTACCACCGAAATCGTCGCCGACCGCATGCAGATGCTCGGCAGCCGGCAGGGCGCGGGCGACGCCGGCGCTCGCGAGCGCGGCGAGGAGGTCAGGGAACCGGCTGCCGCGGGTGAGGCCTCTAAGAAATCGGGGGGCAAGTTCGACGACATGGACGACGATATTCCGTTCTAGGAACGACCGGCCGCGCGATACTCAGCGCCGCGACGCCGGCAAAGGAGCAGGATCTCCCCGACCTCGGCGGTGTCGATCAGGCCGTCGGACAGCGCCAGCGGTTTTTGAAAGCGCACGCCGAGCGGCATCATCACGCGGTTGTACCACCACATCGCCCGCTCGCGCCGGTGGATCAAGAACCACATGCCGAGGTCGACCAGGCGCGACGATTTCGGCATCATCCCGAACGCGGCGCTGCGCTCTATCGCGAAGCCGTGTCGCGCGAACTTGGCCGGCAGCTCCGTGGGCTCGTAGCGGCGCCGGTGGCCGACGAAATCGTCGAACCCCGACCACCGCGCGGGGTGCAGCGGCACCGAAGTGAGCAGCGCCGCCCCGGGCGCCGCCACGCGAGAGAGCTCCGCGAGGGCGCGATCGTCGTCGTCGACATGTTCGATCACGTCGAAGGCGCAGATCAGATCGAAAATTCCATCGCCGTAGGGCAGGGCCGTGATGGAGCCGA
>DATDGA010000044.1:0-1547 GCA_036522335.1 Burkholderiales bacterium | reverse complement strand
GATAGTGCCATGACGGCGGCGGCCTGAGCCTGCGGTGCGCGGCCCGGCACTGACGCCGGCAGAGACTTGACCCTTCCAGCCGCCCGGCTGGGTCGTCCCGGATCCGCCTTGAGGTACCCCGAGCTTCCCGGACAGTCCATCCATTAAGATGGGTTATCTGGAAAGGTGAAGTTTTTGCCCCGAGCGAAGAAGAGCTTCTCGCCTGAATACAGGGATGAAGCCGTGAAGATGGTAATCGAGACGTCGCGCCCGATCGCCAGGGTAGCCAAGGAGCTCGGAATCAACGAAGGCACCCTCGGCAACTGGGTGAACGCCTATCGGCGTGAGCATGCCGGCGAGGAGCCGCCGCCGACCTTGACCGAGCGGGCGCGATTGCGCGAGCTCGAGCGGGAAAACCGGGAACTGAAGATGGAGAACGATTTCCTGAAAAAAGCCGCGGCATACTTCGCCCGCGATCCTCGGTGACCGAGAAATTCGAGTTCATCGACGCGGAGTATGCGGCTTACCAGGAATCTGACGATATTTACGTGCCGTCGATCGTGAAGATGTGCAGGTGGATTGAGGTTTCACGGTCCGGTTTCTACGAATGGCGGAACGCGCCGGAATCGGCAACCGCGAAAAGACGCGGGGAACTCGCGCTGATCATAACGAAGTCATTTGACGATTCGAACGAGACCTACGGGTACCGGCGGGTCCACGCGGACCTGGCGGCCTGGGGCGTGCCGTGCGGGCCGGAGCTCGTCCGGTCCATCATGCGCGAGCTGGGCCTGGAGCCGTGCCAGCCGAGGCCGTGGCGGTTCAGCCTCACCGAGGGCGACGGCCAGGAGCATGACATTCCCGACCTGGTGAACCGGGACTTCACCGCGGACGCGCCCGGCCTTAAAATGGTCGGGGATATAACTTACATTTCTACCTGGCAGGGCTGGGTTTATCTTGCGACGGTCATAGACTGCTATACGAGGGCCGTCGTCGGCTGGGCGATCGACGACAATTACAAGACCCCGCTCATCGAGCAGGCAATCGAGATGGCCGCCCGCAACAATGCTCTCGCCGACAAGGCGATCTTCCACACCGATCGCGGGAGCAATTACACGTCCGTGCAGTTCGCCAGGACGCTGAAGCGGCTGAGCATCCGGCATTCCGTCGGGCGCACCGGGATCTGTTATGACAATGCAATGGCAGAGAGTTTCAACGCGGCGCTGAAGAACGAGCTGGTTCACAGGACCCACTATCACACCCGGGAGCACGCCCGCCGAGACATTGTGAGGTACATAGAATTCTGGTACAATTCAAAGCGTCGGCACTCCGGGCTTCAGTACCGTAGCCCGCAACAGGCTCGCGAAGAATACGTGGAACGGCAGTCCGCAGCGTAAATTAACCACAAATACGTTGTCCGGAAAGCTCGGGGCAGATCACTGCCGCGTGGTTCGCCCGTTTGCCCGTCACTGTAGGTGAGTTATGGTGCGACGATGTGGTTGACCGTCCCGGCTGGCGGCGCGTGGGCGGTGACTGCTGGTTCCGGGCGGCGGGCCGCTGGCCTCGCCTGT
>DATDGA010000043.1:0-2359 GCA_036522335.1 Burkholderiales bacterium | reverse complement strand
GATGAGCGGATTCGAGGTCCAGGCCCGGCTGACGCTCGCCCACGCCCGCGTCCCGGTCGTCGTCATCACCGGTCACGACACACCCGAGTCGCGGTCGCGCTCTCTTGCGGGTGGCGTGAAGTCCTACCTGACCAAACCCGTCGACGGCGAGACCTTGCTGAAGGCGATCGATGCCGCGATGGTCCATTGATTTCGCGGATGACAAAGGTACTCAGGGCGCCCTGATGCAGGGAAGCAAGGGTGAATACCAGTCGCAGAGACCCAAGGAATGGATCGCGTCGTCCGACGCCAGCGCGCCAGGCCGAAGTGCGCGGTGAAGATGCACCCAAGGAGGCCAACGCGCATTACGAGGATGTGACCAAGCCAATGCTTCTCAAGAGCGGCGGCTGCATTTCTGCCATGGCGAGCTCTGGGGTAGCGCGCATCATCTTGGCCGGCTGGCTCGCGCTTGCATGCGGCGCCGGCATCGCGCAGGAGGCCGGCCCCTCACCTCCCGCAACAGTGCGCCCGAAAATCGGCCTCGCTCTCTCGGGCGGCGGCGCGCGCGGCGCGGCGCATATCGGCGTCCTGAAGGTTCTCGAGGAGCTGCGCGTGCCGGTCGATTGCGTCACCGGCACCAGCATGGGGTCGGTCGTCGGCGGCTCGTTCGCCGCGGGGACGACGCCGGCCGACATGGAGCAGATCGTCACGCAGACCGACTGGAGCGAGGTCTTCACCGACCGCCCGCCGCGCGCGGAAATTTCGCCGCGCCTCAAGCAGGACGATTACAAGGGACTGTTCGCGCCGGAATTCGGCGTCCGCGGTTCCTCGATCGTGGTTCAGAAGGGCATCGTGTCCGGCGTCAACATCGAGAGCTTCCTGCGCACCCTCACCCAGCAGTCGGGCCGCATCACCGATTTCCGCAAGCTGCCGGTTCCCTTCCGCGCGGTCGCGACCGACATCGAGACCGGCGAAGCGGTCGTTCTCGATCACGGCAATCTCTCCCGCGCGATGCGCGCGAGCATGGCCATCCCCGGCGCCGTGGCCCCGGTGGAAATCGACGGCCGCCTGCTCGTGGACGGCGGAATCGCCAACAACCTCCCGATCGACGTTGCGCGCAACATGTGCGGCGAGGTGATCATCGCCGTGAACATTTCCACGCCCCCTCTCGAGCGCCAGGAGATCACCTCCGCGCTCACCATCGTCGTGCAGCTCATCAACTTCCTGGGGAAGGAGCGCGTGGACAAGCAGCTCGCGAGTCTTTCCAAGCGCGACGTGCTGATCGAACCCGAGCTGGGCGATATCAGCTCGGGGTCGTTCGAGCGCATGGCCGAGGCCATCCGCATCGGGGAGGCCGCGGCGCGCAGCCAGGCCGACGAGTTGCGCCGCTACAGCCTGCCGCAGGCCGAGTACGAGGCGCTGCGCAAGCGTCAGATCGTTCCGCGTGCGGCCACTCTGGGTCGCATCGACGAGATCCGTTTCGAGGTGTGGTGCGGAGCAATTCCGCCGTGCTGATCCAGCTGATGGACATCCATCCCGGCAGCGAGATCACGGAAGCCGCGCTGCTGCGCGACCTGCGCCGCATCTACGGTCGCGGCGATTTCGACTCGGTGGACTACCGCATCGAGGAAGGCCCCGGCACGCGTGCCTTGATCATCCACGTGCACGAGAAGGACACCGGGCCCAATTACCTGCGCTTCGGCCTGAGCCTCGCAACGGAGGGCAAGGGCGACAGCTATTTCAACGCGCTCGTGAGCTACCGCAGCACCTGGGTGAACCGGTTCGGAGCGGAATGGAAGCTCGAGACGCAAGTCGGACAGAATTCGTACCTGTTCACCGAGTTCTATCAGCCCCTGACGCGCTACGGTTACTTTTTCATCGCGCCTTACGCACAGGCCAGCCAGTCGTATCAGGGCATCTACAGCGGCAACGATCGCATCGCCGAATACGTCGCGCGCGAGAACCGCGCCGGGCTCGACGCGGGCACGAATTTCGGGCAATGGGGCGAGCTGCGCCTGGGGCCGGTGTGGCGCACCGTCAAGGCCGACGTCCAGACGGGCTCCCAGCTCTTGCCCAATGCGGACGTCAATGCGAGCGGCGCGCGCATCCGGCTGTTCGCCGACACCATGGACCAGCCCTGGTTCTCCCGCGACGGCCACCGTGTCATCATGAGCGGCTACCGGGCGACGAGCGCAATGGGCGCGGATTCGCAGTACTCGCGCGGAGAGCTGGCCTGGACCGAGGCCTCGAGTTTCGGCGAGCACACGTTCCAGGCTCTTCTCAGCGGCGGCACGAATTTCGGCACCAGCCTTCCGGCTTACGATTCCTTCCTGCTCGGCGGGCCGTTCAAGCTGTCGGCCTATGCCATCAACCAGTTCTC
>DATDGA010000042.1:0-3362 GCA_036522335.1 Burkholderiales bacterium | reverse complement strand
CCTCGCGTTGCTCTGGATGACACGCATTATCATTGGCCCGAGCGCACCGACACTTCGACGTGCAGCGTTTCGTCGCCGCCGCCGGTACGCACGCCGCGCACAGGCGCGGCGGCGAGATAGTCGCGGCCGATCGCGAGGCGGCAATGGCGCTCGCGAGCGAGCACCCGATGGGTGATGTCCACGCTCACCCAGCCGTCGCCTTCGATCCAGACGTCGGCCCAGGCGTGGCTAGCGGCGTCCTCGTCGTTTCCGGAATCGACGTAGCCGCTCACGTAGCGCGCCGGCACCCCTTGCGCGCGGCAGCAGGCGATGAAGAGGTGGGCGTGGTCCTGGCACACGCCGCGGCCGAGCTCGAGCGCGTGCGCGGCGGTGCTGGTCACTTCCGTGATCCCGCTTTCGTACTCCACCGTGCCGCAGATCGCCTCGGCGAGGCCCAGAAAATCCTCCGCGCGGATCTTCCGCCGCAAATGACTCGCGGCGAAGGCGCGCACCGTTTCTTCCGCTTCGGTGAGCGGCGTGGCGACGGTGAATACGAGCGGAGACAGGTCCGAGGCCATGCCGGAATCCGGGAGGAAATCCCCGCCGCTGCTCTGCGGCGCGTCGATCTCGACGGTTCCGACCACCACGACGCGTATCGAATCGTGGGGGACCGTGAGCACCATGGTGTGCGTGATATTGCCGTAGGCGTCGGTGAAGCGCTGCAGCCTCCCCGGCGCGTCGATGCGCCAGGCGAGCACGCGCTGATGCGGCTCGGGCCGCGGCGTCAGGCGCAGCTGCTGAATGCTGTAGTGCGCCGGCGCCGTGTAGCGGTAGGCAGTTTCGTGGTGGATCGCGAGGCGCATTTTCAGGCGGTGGCGAGCGGCACGAGGAAGTCCCGGCTGATGCGGTCGCCGAGATCGTTCACGCGCTGGAGGAAATTCACGAGCCACGCGTGCAGGCCTTGCTGGAGGATCGCGTCGATGCGGCCGTAGTGCAGGTCGGCCTGCAGCAGGCCCGAGCGCCGCTCGGTTTCGCGCGAGTGATCGTTGCGGACGCTCGCGAGGTTCGTTACCACTTCGCTCATGCAGTTGGCGAGCGAGCGCGGCATGTCCTCGCGCAGGATGAGCAGCTCCGCTACGCGCGCAGGCGTGATCACGTTGCTGTAGACCTTGCGGTAGACCTCGAAAGCCGACACCGAGCGCAGCACCGCGGCCCAATGGTAGAAGTCGATCGAGCGCCCGGCGTCGCCCTCGGCGCCGGTGTCGGGCGCGCCCTGGTCGGCGAGCGCATGGTACTTCACGTCTAGGATACGCGCGGTGTTGTCGGCGCGCTCCAGGAACGTGCCCAGGCGCGAGAAATACAGCGCTTCGTCCTTCAGCATCGTGCCTATCGTCACGCCGCGCGAAAGGTGGGAGCGGTACTTCACCCACTCGAAGAACTGCGACGGATCGGCCTCGACGCCCCGCAGCTGCGTCTTCAGCTCGAGCCAGGTCGAATTGATGGTCTCCCACACCTCGGTCGTGAGCGTGCCGCGCACTGCGCGGGCGTTCTCGCGCGCGGCATTGAGGCAGGAGTGGATGCTCGAAGGATTGGACGGCTCGCTCGTCATGAAGCGGAGCACGTCCCGTGGCGCGAGCGTGGCGAAGCGCGCGTCGTACTGCGGCTGCAGCTCGCAGATGCCGAGAATGCCGCGCCAGAGAAGCTCGACGCTCGCCTGCGACTGCGGCAGAAGCGAAGTCTGCAGGTTAACGTCCAGCATGCGCGCGGTGTTCTCCGCGCGCTCGGTGTAGCGGGCCATCCAGAATAGGTGATCGGCGGTTTGGGAGAGCATTGAATCGTCCTAGCGTCGTCCCCGCGAAACCTGTCCCCGCATTTCGTAAGCGGGGAGCGGGGACCCAGCGGCGGTCCAAAAGACACTGGATTCCCGCTTACGCGGGAATGACGGCATAAGGCGGAGCCTCATTCCAGGACCCAGGTATCTTTCGTCCCGCCGCCCTGGGAGGAATTCACGACGAGCGATCCCTGGCGCAGCGCCACGCGCGTCAGGCCGCCGGGCACGATGGTGACGTTCTTTCCCGAGAGTACGAAAGGACGCAGGTCGATGTGGCGCGGCGCGATGCCGCTTTCGACGAAGGTCGGACATGCGGAGAGCGCGAGCGTCGGCTGCGCGATGTAGTTGTCGGGCCGCGCCGAGAGCCGCGCGCGGAAGGCTTCGATCTCCGCCTTGGTCGCCGCCGGGCCGATCAGCATTCCGTAGCCGCCCGCGCCGTGGGTTTCCTTCACCACCAGTTCGTGCAGGCGTGCGAGCACGTAGGCGAGGTGTTCCTTCTTGCGGCATTGCCAGGTCGGCACGTTCCTGAGCAGGGGCTTTTCGTCGAGGTAGAACTTGATCATGTCCGGAACGTAGGGATAGACCGACTTGTCGTCGGCGACGCCGCTGCCGATCGCGTTGGAGAGCGTCACCCGTCCGGCGCGGTAGACCGAGAGCAGTCCGGGAACGCCCAGGTTCGAATCGGGACGGAAGGCGAGCGGATCCAGAAAGTCGTCGTCGATGCGCCGGTAGATGACGTCCACGCGACGGGGCCCCTGAGTGGTGCGCATGAACACCTGCTCGTCGTCGACGAAGAGATCCTTGCCTTCGACCAGCTCGACGCCCATCTGTTGCGCGAGGAAGGCGTGCTCGAAGTAGGCCGAATTGTACATACCCGGGGTCAGGACCGCGACGCTCGGCTCGCGGATGCCGCTCGGCGCGACGCTGCGCAGGTCCTCGAGCAGCAGATCCGGATAGTGCGCGACCGGTGCCACCTTGTTGCGCGCGAACAGCTCCGGGAACAGTCGCATCATCATCTTGCGGTTCTCGAGCATGTACGACACGCCCGAGGGCACCCGCAGGTTGTCCTCGAGCACATAGAGCTCGCCGTCGTCTGCGCGTACCACGTCGATTCCGGCGACGTGGGCGTAGATGTCGCCGGCCACGTCGACGCCCTGCATCTCGGGCCGGTACTGCGCGTTGCAGAAAATGTGCTCGGGCGGGATCACGCCCGCTCGGACGATGCTCTGCCCGTGGTAGACGTCGTGGATGAAGCGGTTGAGCGCCTTCACGCGCTGGCGCAGGCCCGTCTCCAGCCGCTTCCATTCCGCGGCCGGGATGATGCGCGGAATCACGTCGAAAGGGATCAGGCGCTCGGTGCCCGCATCGTCGCCGTAGACGGCGAAAGTGATGCCGACGCGATGGAAGATCAGATCGGCCTCGGCGCGCTTGGCGGCGAGCGACTCGGCGCTCTGCGCGGCGAGCCAGGAACGGAATTCGCGATAGTGCGCGCGGACGGCGCCGGCTCCGTCCGCGTTCATTTCGTCGTAGAAGGCGGCTGGCGCCGCTCTCG
>DATDGA010000041.1:0-5158 GCA_036522335.1 Burkholderiales bacterium | reverse complement strand
CGTCTTGACCGAGAGGTTCAATTCTCTGCCGATGTCGGAAACCCCTTTGCCCGAGACGAGCATCCGGAAAACCTGGAATTCGCGGTCCGAGAGCGCGCCGTGGGGAGGACCGTCGGTCTGCGGCATCGCCCCGAGCGCGAGCTGCTGGGCGACCGAGTCGGTGATGTAGGCGCTGCCGCCGGCCACTTTGCGGATCGCGGATACAAGCTGCGTCGAGGCGCTGTCCTTGGTGAGGTAGCCGGACGCGCCGGCCTTGATCGCGCGCACGGCGTACTGCTGCTCCTGATGCATGCTCAGTATCAGGACCCGCAACTTGGGTTTCTCCGCGCGCACCTGCTTGATCAGCTCTATGCCGCTCTTTCCGGGCATGGACATGTCGAGCAGCAGCACGTCGAAATCGAGCTCGCGGACCCGTTGCATGACTTCGTGGCCGTCTTGCGCCTCGCCGACGACGGCGAGGTCGGAGGCGGAGGCGAGCACCTGCTTCAGCCCTTCGCGCACGATGGTGTGATCGTCGGCGATGACGATGCGGATCATGTCGGGCGCAGTTCTTTCTCGAGCGGAATGCGAACGTGCACGGTGGTGCCGTGGCCGGGACTGCTGTCGATCCTGACTTCCCCTCCCAGCATGTAGGCTCGTTCGCGCAGCCCGAGCAGGCCGTAGGAATTCTTGCGCACTTCGCCGGGGTCGAAGCCGCGGCCGTCGTCGCGCACGCTCAAACTCACCGCCCCGGCAGACCGTTCGAGCTTCACTTCCACTCGTCCAGCCCTGGCATGCCTGGCGATGTTCGTGAGCGATTCCTGCAGGATGCGGAACACCGTGCTGGCGTGCGGCTCGCGCAGATCGAGGTCTTCCTCGGTGATCGAAACCGCGCAATCGAGGCCGGTGCGCTCGCTGAAGTTCTGCACCAGCCACTCGGCCGCGGGAATGAGCCCCAGGTCGTCGAGCATCAGCGGCCGCAGCTCGGACGAAATGCGTCGCGTCGCGGCCACGGTGCTGTCCAGCACTTCATTCATGGCCGCGAGCCTTTCGCGGACGGCCGGCTCGCCCGCAGCCGGCTGCTCGCCGAGCCAGGCGACATCCATTTTCAGCGCCGTCAGCGCCTGGCCGAGCTCGTCGTGGAGCTCCCGTGCCACGCCGCGCCGTTCTTCTTCCCTGACCGAGTGCGCCGCCGCCGACAGCTCGCGCAATTCCTCCCGGGATCGCCGCAGCGCTTCCTCCGCCCGGACTCGCTCGGTGACGTCGCGCAAGATCACCGTGCAGATCGCGCGACCACTTTCACCGTGCCTGGATATCGAGGCCTCGATCGGAAATTCCTCGCCGTTGGCGCGCATTCCGGAAATGACCATCTGACTGCCCATGCGTCTCGAAGTCGTGCCGGTCTCGCCGAAGCGCAACATGTGATCGTGGTGTGCCGCCCGAAGGCGCGGCGGTATGAGCATATCGAGCGGCTTATGCAGGACTGCCTCCCGCGGCCAGCCGAACACTCTCGCAGCGGCGGGGTTGTAAAGAACGATTCGCTGCGAATCGTCGGTGGAGATGATGGCGTCCATCGCAGCATCCACGAGGTCCCTGACCCGCGACTCGACATTGTGCAGCGCGGTATCGGAGAGCCGCCGCTCGGCGGTTTGCCTGTAGAAGAGAATCACCGCGAGCAGCATGACCAGGGCGCCGAGAGTGACCGCCACTGCGTACATCTCGTGCCGATAGAAGCCGAACAGGCCGGCGACGAGCGCCAGCAGGACGGTAACGACGCCGAGCGCGAGGACGGGCCCGAAGACGATCAGAAGGCGTCCCGAGGAGAGCCCGGGAGGCCCGATGCTCTCGCGGCTCAGCCCGTTGCCGTTGCGGGGAGGGAGCGGGAGGATTCGCATCGTATTTGACGCAAGTCAAAGCACCGGATGCGGACCGGGGCATAGTGCCTCATGGCCGACCGCGTCATGCATGCACCAGCCGAACGCTCGATGCCCGACGAACTCGTCATCAACGCGGAGCTCATCCGCAAATACGGCGGCAACGGGCCGCGCTACACGTCCTATCCGACGGCGGATCGTTTCGTCGAGGCCTTCAACGCGGCGGCATACGGCCATTGGCTCTCAAATCGCAATGTCGGCGGGATTTTCCGGCCGCTCGCATTATACGTTCACCTGCCTTTCTGCGACTCGATCTGCTACTACTGCGGCTGCAACAAGATCGTCACGAAGGATCACGGGCGCTCGGCCAAGTACCTCCGGCATCTCGGGCGGGAGATCCGGCTCGTCGCCGGGAATCTCGGAGACGACCGCGCGGTATCCCAGATGCATTGGGGCGGCGGCACGCCGACCTTCCTGAGCGACACGGAGCTCGCCGAACTGATGGGGATGATCCGCTCGGATTTCCGCCTCGACCCTGACGGCGAGTACGCGATCGAGGTGGACCCGCGCAAGGTGGGCGCGGGAAAAGTCGCCGTGCTCGGGCAGCTCGGATTCAACCGCATCAGCCTCGGAGTGCAGGACTTCGATCCCGAAGTGCAGAAGGCGGTGCATCGCATCCAGACGGTGGACGAGACCCGGCAGGTGATCGCCAGCGCGAGGGAGAACGGCTTCAAATCGGTCAACGTCGATCTCATCTACGGCCTGCCCAAGCAAAGCGTCGACGGTTTTGCAAGGACCCTGGATACCGTGATCGCGTGCGATCCCGACCGGATCGCGCTGTATTCCTACGCGCATCTTCCCAATGTGTTCAAGCCGCAGCGGCGCATCGCCGAGGCGGATCTGCCGCGCCCCGAGTCCAAGCTCGCCATCCTGACGCGCTCCATCGAGCGCCTTCGGGCGGCCGGGTACGTGTACATCGGCATGGACCATTTTGCGAAGCCCGGGGACGAGCTCGCGGTGGCGCAGCGGCAGGGGCGGCTCACCCGCAACTTCCAGGGATATTCCGCCGCCGGCGACTGCGACATCGTCGGGCTGGGCGTCTCCGCGATCAGCAGCGTGGGGCCGGTCTACGCGCAAAACGTGAAGACGCTGGACGAGTACTATTCGATCCTGGAGGGCGGCCGCTTGCCGGTCATGCGCGGTATCGAGCTGAGCGCGGACGACATCGCGCGCCGCGCCGCGATCCAGGCGCTGGCCTGCCATTTCGAGGTCTCGAAAGAAGCGATTTCGATTGCACACCTCATCGACTTCGACAGCTATTTTGCAGTTGAACTCGCGGAACTTAAGGAGATGGAGAAGGAGTCGCTCGTGACCGTCACCGACGAGTGGATCACCGTGACCCCGCAGGGACGGCTGCTGGTGCGCGCGATCTGCGCCGTGTTCGACCGCCACCTTCGCGCCGACCGCGCGCGCGCCCGCTATTCCAAGATCATATGAGCGCCGCGGCGCTCTCCGCGATCTTCCTGGTCGGGCTGCTGGGCGGCGCGCACTGCATCGGCATGTGCGGCGGGATCGTCACGGCGCTCACCGTGCAGTTGCCGCGCGACAGGCCGCGCTGGTCGCTCCACCTCGCCTATCACGCCGGGCGGATCACGACCTACGCCGCGGCCGGCGCGCTGGCCGGAGGCCTCGGCTCCGCCGCGCTGCGTCTCGACGGGCTCGTGCCGATGCAGATCGTCCTTTTCGTCGTCGCGCAGCTGATGCTGGTGGCGCTCGGGCTCTACCTGCTCGGCGTCTCGCGCTATCTGGACGTTTTCGAGCGTGCGGGACGCGTGCTTTGGCGGCGCGTGCAACCGGCCGCCTCCAGGCTGTTCCCCTTGCGCACCGCGCCGCGCGGCTACGCGGTCGGCCTGCTCTGGGGCCTGCTGCCCTGCGGGCTGATCTATAGCGTGCTCGTGACCGCGCTCGTCACCGGCAGCGCCGCGACCGGCGCGCTGACGATGCTGGTCTTCGGCCTGGGAACGCTTCCCAGCCTGCTGGCGGCAGGCGCGGTGATGCCGGCCCTGCAGCGTTTCCGGCGCGCGACGCTCGTGCGGCGTGCCGCCGGCGGTATCGTCATCGCGTTCGGCCTCTTCGGTCTCGCGCACGCGGGCGAGCTCGAGAGGCTCGCCGAGAATCCTTATTTTTGCTGGACCGCGCCGCGGTGAAACCAGCGCGTGCGAGGTTTGATCTGCGTCAAACGTTTTTTCTGCGACGGCGCGATGCTGATGCCGTTGCCGACTTCTCCGGGAAAACACCATGCCCAGCGCTCTGAACGTCATACGAGACGAACACCGCTCCATCGCCGCGGTCTTGCACGGCATGCAGCATCTGATGCGGGAGATCCGCGAGCGGAAAACCAAGATCGATCCGAAGGTCTTCCGCGCGATGCTGTACTACCTCGACACCTTCTCGGAGCGCTTGCACCACCCCAAGGAGGACAAGTTCCTGTTCGAACCCCTGCGCCGGCGCGGTGCCGGACCCGATTCCCTGATCGCCGAGCTGGAGCGGGAACACGCCGAGGGCGGCGCGTCTTTGCGCCGCGTGGAGCAGTGCCTGATCCGCTACGAAGAGGGCGGGGACAAGGAATTACCGGAGTTCGCTCAGGAGATGGAACGGTTCGTGGACGGGTACTGGGAACACATGCGAAAGGAGGAAGAGCACGTGTTCCCGCTCGCGGAGAAGCTGCTCACCGCCGCCGACTGGGCGGCGATCGACCGTGCATTCGGGGAAAACGCCGACCCGCTCGCGAACGAGCGGAACGAAAAAGATTTCCGGAAGCTGTTCGCCCGGATCGTGAACCTCGCGCCGCCGCCGATCGGCGTCGGCCCTTCGGTGTAGGCGCGCGTTTCCTCGTTCTCGCGCCTCAAAGCTTCGCGCGCCGCAGCCGCAGCGCGTTCATGACCACCGATACCGAGCTCGCGCTCATCGCCGCCGCAGCGATCATCGGGTTGAGCAGCAGCCCCGTCCAGGGAAACAGCACGCCTGCGGCGATCGGCACGCCCAGACTGTTGTAGACGAAAGCGAGGAAGAGGTTCTCGCGGATGTTGCGCATGGTGGCGCGACTCAGCCTTCGCGCCCGGACGATGCCCCATAGATCGCCCTTCACGAGCGTGATGCCCGCGCTCTGGATGGCGACGTCGGCGCCCGTTCCCATCGCGATGCCGACCTCGGACTCGGCGAGCGCCGGCGCGTCGTTCACTCCGTCTCCGGCCATGGCCACCGCGCGGCCTTCGGCCCGAAGTGCTTTCACCACGGCCCCTTTC
>DATDGA010000040.1:0-14331 GCA_036522335.1 Burkholderiales bacterium | reverse complement strand
TGACGCGGCCCATGGTTTCGTGCCTGGGCGCGGCACCATGAGCACCGCGGTGCCGCACGTGGGCCGCGCGGCGGTGATCAATCTCGACCTTAAGGACTTCTTTCGGCGGGGCGCCGCTCTTCCAGTCGATGGCGATCCTGGAGTACCTCGAAGAGACGCACCCGAATCCGCCGCTCCTGCCGAAAGACCCGCGCGGCCGCGCGCGGGTGCGCGGGCTTGCGCAGATCGTCGTGAGCGACGGCCACCCCTTGGTCGTGCCGCGGATCCGGGGCTACCTCGAGCGCGAAATGCATCAGGACGAGCCGGCGCGCAACAAATGGCTCGCGCATTGGACCGCAAAAGCGCTGGAAGCGCTCGAGGCACACCTCGCGAAGGAAAAGGAAACCGGCCGCTTCTGCCACGGCGATGCGCCGACCCTCGCCGACATCTGTCTGGTCTCCCAGGTGTTCGGCGCGAAGTTCTTCAACGTCAGCACGGCGGACGTGCCGACAGTCATGCGTATTTTCGGGGAATGCATGAAAATCGAGGCTTTCGACCGTTCACAGCCACTCAAGCAGCCCGACGCGCCCAAGAATCCGACCCACTGACCGCATCCAAAGGAGGAAACATGGCATTCAATCGCAGACGGTTCATGCAGGCGACCGGCGCCAGTGCCGCGACGCTCGGCATCCCGAGCCTCGCCCATTCGCAAAGCGGTTCGATCCGGATCGGTCTCATGACCGTGAAGACCGGGCCCCTTGCCTCCGGCGGCATCGATATGGAGCGGGCGCTGGTTCAGTACCTCAAGGAACACAACTATACGATGGCAGGCCGCAAGGTGGAGTTGTTCGTGGGCGACTCGGGCGGAGTACCTGCGCAGGCGCGCACGAAGATCCAGGAACTGGTCGAGCGCGACAAGATCCAGGTCATGATCGGTCCGCTGGACACGGCATCCGCGCTCGCGGCGGACGACTACATCCGGCAGGCGCAGCTGCTTACGCTATCTGTCGCTGCGGCTGAAGACATGACGCAGCGCAAGCCCAATCCGTGGTTCACGCGCGGCACGTCGACCTCGTCGCAGTGCTCGATGCCGCTCGCTGACTACTGCACCAAGACGCTTAAGTACAAGCGCATGGTGACGATCGCCGATGACATCGCCTACGGGCACGAGATGTGCGCAGGATTCCAGCGCGTATTCGAGGACGCGGGCGGCAAGATCGTCCAGAAACTGTTCTCTCCGCTCACGGTTCCCGACTACGGGACCTACATCGCGCAGCTCAAGACTAACGCGGACGCCATTTTCCTCGGATTCGCGGGTTCGAACGGTTTTCGCTTTTTCAGGCAGTTCAACGAGTACGGCCTGAGGGGGAAGATAGCGGTCGTCGGCGGTATGACCGCATTCGACGAGGCGGTGCTGCGCAATATGGGCGACGAGGCGCTCGGCATCGTGACCACATGCTGGTACTCAGCCGAGATCGAGAACGCGATCAACAAGCGCTTCGTCGCGAATTTCCGCGTGGATTGGGGCTACGACCCGGGCTTCTATGCCGCGGCCACGTACGTCGAAGCGGCGGTGCTGGACGCGACCTTGAACGCCATCAAGGGAAAGATCGAAGACAAGGAGGCCTTCATGAAAGCCGTGCGCAGCGTCAAGATCGACACCGCTCGCGGGCCCGTCGCATTCGATAAATACGGCAACGTGGTCGGCAACGTCTACATCCGCAAGGTCGAGCGCAAGGACGGGCGGCTCGTGAACCGGGTAATTTATACGTACCCGAACGTCAGCCAGTTCTGGACCTACAAGGCGGAGGAATTCCTGAAGAACCCGGTGTACTCGCGCGACTGGCCGCCCGCCAAGAATCTGGAGTTGTGAACCTCTGAAAGCCCAAGAGCGGGGCCGGTAATTCCGGCCCCGCTCCCTTATGCAGTATTGGATCATCCAGACCCTGAACAGCTTTGCCCTCGGCGGGTTGCTGTTTCTGCTCGCCGCCGGTTTTTCGCTGATCTTCGGGTTGATGCGCATAGCGAACCTCACGCACGGCTCCATGTACATGCTGGGCGCCTACGTCGGAGTGTCGGTGCTCAAGGTCGTCCCCAACCTCTGGCTTGCAGCGATCATCGGCGGGCTCGTCATCGCGGTGTTCGGTGGATTGGTCGAGCGCCTGATCCTGCGAGCGCTCGCGGGAAACGCCTTGGGGCAGGTACTCGTGACCCTGGGCATCTCGTTCATCATCGCCGACCTGTGTCTGATGGTCTGGGGCGGGGATCCGATTCCCATCCCGACGCCGCCTGCGCTGCAGCAGCCCATTCTGGTCGGTGGCGTGGCGTTCCCGACCTACAGGCTGGTGGTGCTCCTCATCGCCGTCGTGACGGCAGTGGTGCTCCATCTCCTCATGGATCGGACGAGGATCGGGGCGATGATCCGTGCGGGTGTTGACGACATGCAAATGGCGCGCGCGGTCGGCATCCCGGTTTCGCGGCTCTTCACGGCTGTGTTCTGTCTCGGTGCGGCGCTCGCCGGGGCAGGCGGCATCATCGGCGGGCCGATCATGTCCGCTTATCCGGGTCTGGACGCCGACATGCTTCCGCTCGCACTGATCGTGGTGATGCTCGGTGGCGTCGGCAGCCTGCTCGGTGCCTTCGTCGGAAGCTTCCTCATCGGCGCCATCTACACCTTCGGTACTGCGCTCCTTCCGGATCTTGCCTACGTGATCCTGTTCCTGCCGATGATAGTGGTGATCGCATTCCGGCCAACGGGACTCTTCGGACGTCAATCCGTATGAGGAAGGCCGGCTGGGTGGTGCTGGCAGTGGCGCTTGCCACGTTTCCGCTCGCGGGCGGCGAGTACTACATCAATCTCACCAGCCAGATTTTCATCGCGGCGATTTTCGCGGCGAGCCTGAATTTGCTGGTAGGCTACGGCGGACTGCCGTCATTGGGCCACGCTTCCTGGCTGGGACTGGCCGCGTATATCTCGGCGTGGATGTCGCTCAAGCTGGGGCTAGGGCATTGGGCCACCGCGCCGGCGGCCTTGCTAGGCACCACGCTGATCGCCTGCGCGTTCGGCTGGATCTCGCTGCGCGCCACCGGGCTGGGATTTCTCATGCTGACCCTGGCCCTCTCGCAGGTGCTTTGGGGAACCGCCTACCGCTGGGTTTCGGTCACCGACGGCGACAACGGCCTGCGGGGATTGACCCGGCCGGCGCCCTTCGGCATCGGTCTGGAGGACGCCACTTCGTTTTACTACTTCGCCCTGGCAATCACCGTTGTCGCAATCTGGCTCATGGCCGTATTCGTCGCGTCGCCGTTCGGCGCCGCACTTCGAGGGGCGCGCGACCAGTCGCGGCGCATGAGCGCGCTCGGTCACGACGTCTGGCTGATCCGTTGGATCACCTTCGTCTACTCCGCCTTCTGGGGAGCGGTGTCGGGGCTCCTGTTCGTGTACTACAACAAGTACATTCATCCGGCGTCGCTCTCCCTCACCACCTCCGCCGAAGCCCTGCTGGGAGTGATCGCGGGAGGTTCCGGAACGCTGGGCGGACCGATCGTGGGCGCGGCGATCGTGATATTCCTCAAGAATTACGTTTCCGCGTATATCGAGCGCTGGAACATGCTGCTCGGGTTCGTATTCGTCTTCATCGTGATCTTCATGCCCGAGGGTGTCGTGCCGGGAGTGCGCCGCCTCTTGGGGCAGGCGATGAGGGCGCGGAGGCGCAGCCGATGACACCCGCGTTGCAACTCCGCGAGCTCAGGAAGTCCTTTGGTGGCTTGCCCGCGATGAACGGGGTGTCGCTCGATGTCATGCCCGGCGAACGGCGGCTCATCATCGGGCCGAACGGAGCGGGGAAGACGACGCTGTTCAACCTGATCACGGGAGATCTGCGACGCGATTCCGGCGCGATTCACCTATTCGGCGACGAGGTGTCGCGCCTGAAGCCGCACCAGCGCGCCCATCGGGGGCTCGCGCGCACCTACCAGATCATTACGCTGTTTTCCAAGGATTCGCTCGAGCACAATCTGGTCCTGTCGCTGCTCGGGCTGTCGAAATCACGGTGGAACGCGTTCAGACCTCTGGTCCGGTACTCGGAGCTGAACGAGGAAGCGCGGCGCGTGCTGGGACGGGTCGGTCTGGAGCACCTGGCGCAGCGCCAGATCGGCGCGGCTTCCTACGGGGAGAAACGTCGCCTCGAAATCGCCATGGCGCTCGCGCAGGAGCCCAGGGTGCTGCTGCTCGACGAACCGTTCGCCGGACTCTCCCGCGAGGAGCGCGCTGCGATGAAGGAATTGATCGCGGGCATTCCGCGGGAAGTGACCGTCGTCATGATCGAGCACGACATGGACACTGCGCTGGATCTGGCCGAAAGGATCACCGTACTGCACTACGGAAGCGTGATCGTCGAGGGTAGCCGCGCCGAAGTGGTCGCCGATCCGAGAACGCGCGAGGTCTACCTCGGAGATTGATTGAACAAGGGGGCACGCCCCTTGTAAATCTCCCACAGATGAGAACATCCCTATCAACTGAGGCTCTCTCCCTTTCCGGAGTCGACGCGCTCTACGGAGACAGCCACGTATTGCACGGCGTATCGTTCTCGCTGAACGTCGGCCGGGTACTTGCCCTTCTGGGCCGGAACGGTGCCGGCAAGACCACTTGCATGAACGCAATCATAGGTTTCCTGCCGCCCCGGGGCGAGGTTCGCCTGTTCGGCGAGGCGATCGGAAGGCTGTCGCCGGAGGTAATCTCGCGCAAGGGCGTGGGCTTCGTGCCGCAGGGCCGAAGGATCTTCGCCAGCCTTACCGTGCGGGAGAACCTGATCGTTTCCAGGCAGAGGCGTGCAGGCGTGAAGCTGCCGTGGACCCTGGAACGCGTGATCGAGCTGTTTCCTCGCCTGAAGGAGCGGCTGCAGCAGGTCGCCGGCTCGCTCTCGGGCGGCGAGCAGCAGATGCTCGCGATCGGGCGCGCCCTCATGGGAAATCCGCGCGTGCTGCTGATGGACGAGCCTTCCGAGGGCCTCGCGCCTTTGATCGTCGCGGAAGTCGGTCGCACGATCGCGCGCTTGAAGCAGGAAGGCCAGTCGATTCTCCTGGTCGAGCAGAACGTCAAACTCGCTCTCGATCTCGCCGACGAGGTCGTGATCCTCAATACCGGCCGGGTCGCCTTCAATGGAGACGCCGGCACCGTTCGCGCCGACCAAGCCTTGATTACCCAGCATCTCGGAGTTTTCTAGCAATTCTCAACCGTCCGAAAAAAGGAACCGCTCACATGATGTTTACCTGTTTGATTCCCGGCTGCACCGACCCGAGGCATGAGCACCGCTTTGCGGGAGCGCGCAAAGGCTCCGCGGCGGCCGCGCGCGCGCGCAGGCACTCGATCTCGAAGAAACTCGTCCGGGACAAGAAAGCGCGCAGCCTGCGCATCGATATCCATTGCCACTATCTGAACCGGGACGCCGCGGCGAAAGTCGCGCACCTGAATCCCGCGCAGCACGAACCGCAGATCAAGTTCGCCAATGCGCTCACGCGCGAGGTCAACGTCAAGCAGATGCAGGACCGCGGTCCGAAGCTCTCCACCATCGAGCTGAGGCTGAAGGACATGGACCGCATGGGTATCGACATCCAGGCGGTGTCGCCGGCGCCACAGCAGACGTATTACTGGACCGAGCCCGGGCTCGGAGTCGAAGTCTCCCGCATGATCAACGACCGGCTGGCGGAAATCGTGGCGACCTGGCCCGACCGCTTCGTGGGATTGGGAACCGTGCCGCTGCAGAATGTCGAGCTGGCGGTGATCGAACTCGAGCGCTGCGTAAAGCAACTGGGCCTGCGCGGCGTCGAAATCAATCCGAATGTCGCGGGGAAAGACCTGACCGACTCGAGCCTGAATCTCGAGAAATTCTTCGCCAAGGCGCGCGAATTGGACATCGTGATCTTCATGCATCCGGTCGGGTTTACCCAGGCCGATCGCCTGATGGATCATTATTTCAATAACATTATCGGCAATCCCCTGGACACGACGATAGGGACCAGCCGCCTGATTTTCGACGGTGTGATGGATAGGCATCCAGGCCTCAAGGTGGTGCTCCCGCATGCGGGCGGGTTCCTCGCCCACTACTGGGCGAGGATGGACCATGCGTGGCGCGCGCGGCCGGATTGCCGCACGGTGATCAAGAAAACTCCATCAAGCTATCTCAAGAAGTTCTTTTTCGACACCATCGCCTTCGATCCGGAGATGCTGCGGAATCTGATCGACAAGTTCGGCGCGGCACAGGTGCTGCTCGGCACGGACTATCCCTTCGACATGGGAGAAGACGACCCGGTAGGGCTGATCAACAGCGTGCCGCGCTTGAAACCTGATGAAAAGCAGATGATCATGGGCCGTACCGCAGCGCGCTTGCTCAAGATCAGGCGATAATACGCGGTGCCGGCGGGAGGACCTCTCGCGCGGCGCGATACTAAGGAGGAATCCATGAAGAGAATCGGCGTCGCGATCGTCGGGACAGGCTGGTGCGGGGGCATCCGCGCCGAGACCTGCGCGGCTCATCCCCTCACCGAGAGCCTGCATATCGCGGAGATCCGGCCCGAGCGGCTCGCGGAAGTGGCCAAGGCGACCGGCGCGAAAACCGCGGTGACCGACTACCGCGAGCTCCTGAAAATCCCCGTGATCGAGGCCGTCTATATCTCGGCCACGCCTGAAACCACCCATTATCCGATGGCGCGGGACTGCCTTGCCGCCGGCAAGCACGTGTTCCTGGAAAAACCGATCGCCCTGGAGCTCGCCGAAGCGGACGAGTTGATCGCCGTGGCGCGGAAGGCCCGCCTGAAGTTCACCATCGGATACTCGCAGCGCTTCAACCCCAAGTTCGCCTACGTGCGCAAGTCGATCCGCGACGGGACGATAGGCAAACCGGTGAGCGCACTCGTCTCCCGCCACATCACCCGCGGCCTGGGCAAGAAGATCAGCGGGCGCGTCAAGCTTTCGCCCGCCGCGATGGAATGCACGCACGATCTCGACTTCGTGCTGTGGTGCCTGGAACCCGCGAAGCCGGTGCGGGTGTACTCGCAGGTCAACTACGGCGCGATGCAGATGCAGGCTCCGGCGGGCTCGCAGATTCCCGACACGCAGTGGGTCATGGTCACGATGGACAGCGGCTTGTCGCTGGTCGTCGGCGGCGGCTGGAGCCTGCCGCTGGGCTACCCGAATTTCTCGACCACGTGGATCGAGATGATCGGGACCGATGGCGCACTGATCGTCGACGACAGCCATCGCGATGTCGTCCTGAACACGGTGAGCAAGGGCATGCAGCTGCCGATGTCCACCATGCCGGGAGAACGCGTCGATCACACCTACGCCGGTCCGATGGCGGCCGAAACCATCCATTTCCTCGAGGCCGTCGCGTACGACCGCCCGGTCATGGTGACGCCCGAGCACGCGCGCATGGTGATGGAAATCTACATGGCAGCGGATCTGTCCGCCGAGCGCAACGAGTCGGTAATGCTTCCGCTGAAAGGGTCCAAGCCGGTACGCGCGGCGGCATGACCCGTCATGACACTTTTCCGTCGTCCCCGCGAAAGCGGGGACCCAGCGACTTTCGGCGTGAGACACTGGATTCCCGCTTCCGCGGGAATGACGGCATAGCAGCGATAGTTGCCATGCGGTCTAGCAGGAATCAATAGTTTCCATGCCGAAAAAAAATCCCAAGCGCATCGGCCTCGCCATCATCGGCGGGGGCCGCGTGGGCCTCTTTCGCGGGGAGGTCGCGGCGCGTCATCCGCAGGTCGATTTCATCGGCTTGGCCGAGATCAAACCGGACCGGGCGAAGCTCGTGGGCGAAAAGATTCGAGCGGACTTCGTGACAGACGACTATCGCAAGCTGCTCGCGCGTCCGGAAGTGACCGCCGTGATCATCGCCACCGACGAGCATCTGCACGTCGATCCCGTTCTCGCCGCGGTGGAGCGCAAGCTGCCTCTGCTGATCGAGAAGCCGCTTGCGACCGGACTCGCGGATTCGGAGCGCGTCCTTGCCGCGATCGGGAATTCGGGCGTCGACGCGGTGGTCGGCTATACGCAGCGTTTTCGCCGCCGCTGGCTGGTGGCGAAGGAAAAAGTTCGCACCGGCCAGCTCGGCGATGTGACCTTGGTCACTTCGCGGGCATTTATGAACCGGCTCGTCGCCCTCGACAACTACGGGCGGACCGGCGATCCCTCCGAGATTTCGCCGATGGTGATTTCCGGCACGCATGCGCTCGACATTGTGATGTGGATGATGGAAGCGAAGCGCCCGGCGGAAGTCTATGCGCGCTCGGTGGACAAGGCGCTCGGGCCCTTGTGCAAAGGCATCGATGCGACCGCCGGCGTGATCACCTTCGAGGACGGGAGCCTGTATCACGCTTCGATCTCCTGGGCCTTGCCGACAGTCTGGCCAGGCGCCGTGTACAGCCTGGATGTAGGCATCGTCGGGACCGAAGGCGTGCTGACCATCGACGACACGCATCGCGACATCGTGCTTGCGACCAACAAGGCCCAGGGTGAGGGCTATGCGCCGGACACCGCGCGGCGCGTCGATTTTCTCGGCAGCTACCCGCCGGGCGACATGGCGCTCGGCGAGCTGCGCGGCCCGATGCGCGAGGAGACCGAACAATGGCTGAATCGCCTTGCCGTGGGCGTGCCCACGCAGCATGCGACTGCTGCTGAGGCGCACAACAGGTTGATGCTGACCAAGGCCTTCGACCTTTCGGCGCGGTTGAAGCGCGCGGTGCCGCTGCCGATCACCGCTGAAGACGCACAGGAAAAACCGCGCGGCGGCTTGCGGGTCGCCGGTTGAAGCGAGGAAGGAAGAGACGATCGTGAAACTGATCCGAATGCTGTGCGTTGCGCTAACGCTTGCGCCGGCGTTTTCCGCCGCGCAGAGCTACCCCTCGCGCCCGGTGAAGATGATCATTCCGTTCGCGCCCGGCGGCGCTTCGGACTTCGTCGGCCGCATCATGCAGGCGCGCCTTTCGGAGTTGCTCGGCCAGCAGATCGTGATCGAGAATCGGGGCGGCGCTGCCGGCAACATCGGCATGGAGGCGGCGGCCAAGGCCGACCCCGACGGCTACACCACTTTTCTCGGCAACATCGGCACGATCGCCATCAACGCGGCGGTGTTCCACTCGCTCGCAGTGAAGCCGCAGCGCGATTTCATCGCGGTGACCCAAGTGGTGGACGTTCCCGGGGTGCTGGTCGCCAATCCCTCCTTTCCCCCCAATACGGTGAAGGAGCTCGTCGCCTACGCAAAGGCCAACCCGGGCAAGCTGAACTACGCCTCTCCCGGCAGCGGCAGTCAGAACCGCCTCGAGATGGAGCTGTTCCGTCAGGCCGCTGGGGGACTCGACATGCTGCACATCCCTTACAAGGGCGGCGCCGGTCCGGCGGTGACCGCGCTGATCGCCGGGGAGACCCAGCTCATGTTCACTACCGCTCCCTCCGCGCTCGGCTTCATCAAGGGCGGCCGGCTGAAGGTGCTCGCCGTGACCAGCGCCAAGCGCATCGCGGCGCTGCCCGACGTACCAACCATGGTGGAATCGGGTTTCCCGCGTTCGGTCACCGGCTCGTGGCAGGGCATCTTCGTGCCAAGGGGCACGCCGCAGCAGGCGGTGGACAAGCTCTTCACGGTGACGCAGCAAGTGATGAAGACACCCGAGGTGGTCGAGCGGCTCGCAACGGGCGGGGTAGAGGTGGTTCTCAGCGCCTCGCCCAAGGCCTTTGCCGAGTTCGTCGCTCTCGAGTCGGAGCGTTGGGGACAGGTCGCGCACGAAGTAGGCGCGACGGTGGATTGAGACGAATTTGTTGGATCTTGATAGATAGAACTGGAGAGGAAAGAATGGCAAACGCAGGAATGGTGGGATTGGACTGGCAACAGCGCATCAACTGGGACCGGCTGCGCAAATACCGCCTGGAGCGCGCACGCGCGCGCATGAAGGCGGCGGGACTGGGCGCGATGCTGCTCATGTACGACGAGAACGTGCGTTACGTGACGAGCACCCTCACTCCTGGCTGGAACCGGCTGAAGCCCGGCCTGCGCTACGCGCTGCTCTGCGCCGACGATGCGCCGGTGCTGTTCGAGCAGGGCGACATCGGCATGCAGATCGAGCGCCATTCTCCGTGGATCCCCAAGGACCACATCCGCTGGTCCTACGCCTGGATCAAGGGTGCGGCCGGCCCGGCTTCGCTTTCGCAAGTGAAGAAATTCACCAATGCCATCAAACAGGAGATGAAGAAGGCGAACGTCGCCGGACAGAAGCTCGGCGTCGATTTCGTCGACATCAACATGATCCAGGTGTTCAAGGACGAGAACATCGACTGGACCGACGGCATGACGCCGATGATGGAGGCGCGCGCGGTCAAGAACGAGGACGAGCAGGAAGCCCTGCGCATGGTGGGCGCGATCGGCGACGCCGCGCACTGGGAGTTCATGAAATACCTGCAGCCCGGCCGCACCGAGAACCAGATGACCGCGCACATCATGCAGTACCTGTACTCGGTCCCCGGGATGGAGGACGTGGAGGACGTGATCGTGTCCTCGGGCCCCAACACCTGGCCGAACTGGCGTAACTTCTCCGACCGCATCATCAAGCCGGGCGACATCGTCTTCATGGATCTGGCCGCGCTCACCTGGAACGGCTACAAATCCTGCTACTACCGCACGTATTGCGCGGGCAAGGAGCCGAGCAACGAGCAGAAGGACATCTACGCGACCGCGCTCAAATGGCTGTACGACTCGATCAAGGCGGTGAAGGTCGGCACGACCACCCGAGAGATCGCCTCGAAGTGGCCCTCGGCGAAGGAAGCCTGGGGCTACGCGGAAGAGGACCAAGCCGCCGCGAACCTGTGGGGCCACGGCCTCGGTCTCGCGCAATACGATCAGCCGGTGATCTCGCGCATCTGGTCGCTCGACCACCCGATCGAGATCAAGGAAGGCATGGTGTTCGCGCTCGAGACGCAGCACGGCAAGAAATTCGAGTGGGGCGTGAGGATCGAAGAGATGCTGATCGTTCATAAGGACAAGATCGAGATCATTTCCAACTTCCCGGTGGAGCAGATCACGGTTGTCGATCCCATGCCGGGTTACTCCACTCTCGCCGGCCGTTAACGGGAGGGCAGCGTCCGCATGAGAGGCTCGGTGAGCAAGGACGAAATGCGAACGGCAGTACTTCAGGCGCCGCGGAAGCTTGACCTCGTCGATCGCCCCAGGCCGGTCGCGGGGCCCGGCGAGGTCATCGTACGCACCGCGGCGACGGCGGTCTGCCACACCGACCTTTCGATCTATGCGGGAGAGCACCCGGGAGTCAAGTATCCGGTGGTGATGGGCCACGAGTCGACCGGCGTGATCGATTCGCTGGGAGAAGGCGTATCGGCAGTGAAGCCGGGGCAGCACGTCATCATCAATCCCATCATCGCCTGCGGGCACTGCGACCAATGCGTGCGCGGAGCGGGCAACCTGTGCCGCAATGCCGGGCTGTTCGGGCGCGAGGTCGAAGGCTCGCTCAGCCAGTACGTCAAGCTGCCGTCGCAATACATCCACGTCCTGCCCCCGCGCCTGCCGATGGAACAGGCGACGATCATCGAAACGCTCGCCACGGTGCGTCACGCTCAGAATCGCGTGGGCGTCTCCACCGGGGAGTCGGTGGTCGTGCTCGGCCAGGGCACTGCCGGCCTGCTGCATACGCGCCTGGCGGTGCTCACCGGCGCGATGCCGGTGATCGCGGTCTCGCGCACCCGCTGGAAGCTCGAGATGGCGGAACGCATGGGCGCGCATCACGTCGTCGAGTCTTCGGTCGACAAGGCCGTGGAGGAAGTGCGGCGCCTCACCGGCGGCAAAGGCGCGGACGTCGTGATCGACGCCGCAGGAGGCGCGGAGACGCTGCGCGCGGCGATGGACATGCTGCGCCCAGGCGGACGCTTCGCGGCGTTCGCCGTGAGCCACGAAACGGTGCGCGGCTTCAGCACATTTCCCCTTTACTTCGGCGAGATCAGCATCATCGGCTCGCGCGCGCTCACGCCCCAGGACATGAATCCGAGCATCCAGCTCATCGCCTCGGGCGCGGTCGACGTCAGCGGTTTCATCACGGCCAAGTATCCGCTCACCGATGCGGCGGCGGCGTTCGAGGAATACGAGCGCAACCCGAGCCGCATCCTGCGTATCGTCATCGATTCCGGGAGTTGAGGCGATGCCGCGGCTCGCCGTTCCCCTCAGTGCGCCGGAAGCGGCCGATCCGTCGCGGTTCGGTGCGAAGGCGGCGAACCTCGCCGCTCTCGCGCACGCGGGTTTGCCCGTACCCGCCGGCTTCTGCGTCGACGCGCAGGCCTACCGCATTCAGCTGGCCGCGCTGGGACTTGAAGATTCAGCGCGTGGAGTGTTTTCCTCAGAAGACCGGCCGCGCGCGCGCCGCTGCGCCCTCGACACCAAGCTCGGTCTGATGCAGGGTGCGATCGTGCCGGAGGTGCAGGAGTCCCTGCTCTCCGCCTGGCGAAGCATCGCGGGAGAAGGGCGCCCCGGGGTAGTGCGCTCATCGGCGCTCGTCGAGGACCGCACCGGATCGAGCTTCGCAGGCCAGTTCCAGAGCTACCTCGGGCTGGAAAGCGAAGAAGACTTCCTCACCGCGGTGCGGGCTTGCTGGGCCGCGCTGTGGTCCACGCGCGCGCTCAGATACATGGCGACTCACGGTGTCGACGCGGCCGACACGGCGATGGCCATCTTGATCCAGCCGCTCGTGCCCGCGCGCGCCGCTGGCGGCGGCCTGTCGCGCACCGCGAGCGGCGAGATGTTGATCAACGCGGCCCAGGGTCTGGGGGCCGCCGTCGCGCAGGGCGAGGTGGTGCCCGACCGTTACGTGCTCGATCGGGCAGGGCGGGTGAAGGAATCTGCGCTCGGCCAGAAGTACCACGCGCTGAGTTGCGCGCACGGCCGGCGGGCATTCTCGCGCGCGCTTTTCGGTGCGCCCTGTCTGGATGCCGAGCAGCTCGCGGAACTCGGGCTCCTGATGCGCAAGTGCGAGGAAGTCGTCGGCGGGCCGGCAGAAATCGAATGGGCGCTGAGTGAAACGGGTATCAGTCTCCTGCAGGCACGGCCGCTCGCGGTCGCGTCGGCGGCGGTACCGGACGAGATCTGGCTGAAGCATCCCGGACTGAACGGACATCCTTCCGGCATCGGCTGGGGCGAGGGCCGGGCGCGCGTGGTCAATTGCGAATGCGAGCTGGAGCGCGTCGGCCCGGGCGACGTGCTCGTCACCACCGTGGCCGGCCCGGCGCTTTCAGAAATTCTGCAGCACGTTGCGGGAGTGGTGGCGGAGCTCGGCGGAAGCACTTCTCATCTCGCCTCGCTCGCGCGAGAGCGCGGTGTGCCCATGGTTCTCGGCGTGCTCGACGCGACCCGCCGCATTCCCGACGGCTCCATGGTCGCGGTCGACGGCGTCGCCGGCGTCGTTCGCTGGATTTCATAACCGGAAAAGGAGAAGCGGGCGGTGGCTGGACGCGCAAAGGTGGTCATCACGGATTACGTCTGGGAATCCCTCGACGTGGAGAACAGGACTCTCGGCGCGCTTGCCGATCTTGTGGCGCTCAAGACGAAGAAGCCGGAGGAATTTCTCTCGCAGGCCCGGGATTGCGACGCGCTGCTCAACACCTACGCCGGGCCCATCACCGCCGAGGTGATGGCGCAGATGCCCAGGTGCAAGATCATCGCCCGTTATGGAATCGGGGTGGACACCATCGATCTGGATGCCGCCACGCAGGCGGGCATCATCGTCACCAACAACCCCACCTACTGTATCGAGGAGGTGGCGGAGCAGACGATGGCTTTGATCCTTTCGTCGGCGCGCAAGATTCCGTTCTACGACCGCATGGTGAGGGCCGGCCGCTGGGAAGTGCCGCCGGGGAAGCCGATATTCCGGCTCGTGGGGCGCACGCTCGGCCTGGTCGGTTTCGGCAACATCGCGCGCCAGGTCGCGGTGCGTGCGGCGGCCTTCGGCCTCAATGTGCTCTACAGCGATCCCTTCGTGAAGGAGGGGCAGTTCGAGGTTCCGGGAAAAGCCGTCGATCTCGACACGCTGCTGCGCGATTCCGATTTCGTTTCCCTGCATCCGCCGCTCACCCCGCAGACGCGAAAGATGATCGGCGAGGACGCTTTCGGAAAGATGAAGCGGACGGCCGTCCTGATCAACTGTGCGCGCGGGCCGATCGTCGATACCGATGCGCTGGTGCGCGCCCTGGACGCGAAGAAAATCGCAGGCGCCGCGCTCGACACGGTGGATCCCGAGCCGCTTCCCGATCCTCATCCTTTGCGCGGCCGCGACAACGTCATCATCAATCCGCACGTCGCC
>DATDGA010000039.1:0-10842 GCA_036522335.1 Burkholderiales bacterium | reverse complement strand
AGCAAGGGATTGCCGACCATGAGGCTTTGATAGCCCAGCGTGCGCGCGAACTCTCCCGACATTGTCGCGCTTAAATCGAGCCCCGCCGCTGCAGCGACGCCGCTGTGGCAGCTCGCGCACTTGGCAGTGAGGATCGGCTGGATGTGGTCCGGGAAATTGATGACGATGGCGCAGTCCTTGGCGGACCAGGTGGTGGCGCACGAGACCGGGCCCCTGACCGGCGAGGCGCTCAGGCCCGAGTAGGTGATCGAAATCGGCGCCTGCGGCGTAAAGCTCGTGCCGTTCTGGGTGTTGGCAAGCGGCGTCCAATAGTCCGTGTAAATCGGGCTGCCCACCAGGTTCGAGTAGTTCGGATTATTAATCGGATCGGAGGCTCGCGTTTCGGCCATGGTGGCCGCAGCCCCCGGAATCGGATTCGTGGTGGTGAGGCGCGAGGAATGGCAACCCTTGCAGAAGCGCCGCTCGCCTTCGCGCGCCTGGATCCAGTGCGTGTGCTCGATGAACTGGCGCCCGTTGGCGTCGAGTACGGTAATGTTGATCGCAGTGTCGGCCGGAACATGCGCCCGGATCGAGCCGTCGGGTTCGACCAGACCGTAGCCGACGATTTGCTGCATCTCGAACTCCGTCTCGCCCAGCGCAGTGCGGTCCATGCCGGACGGCGTCGGCACCGCCTTGGTGATGCGGAAGAAGCGCGCCACCCGGGCCAAATATTGCGATGTGCCCGGCGTAGAGAGATTGGCGATGTCGGGTTGTAGACCGGCGACGCGCGGAATGGACTCGCCTTGCGCTAGCACGGCGTTGCCCATGCGCTGCTTGTCGTCGGTGTCGTAGACCGTATGGACGTCGAACAGGCCGAATCCGGCGGGAATGGTCGCGTCTGGTGTGTACTGGCCGATCACCGCGGGCTTCGGGCGCGCCTGCAAAGGGACTGGACTGGCGAAGTAAAAACCATCCTGCGGCAGCACCACCGGCCGCAAGGTTTTGGAAGACAGGTCGAGCATGTAGATGCCGTAGCGCGGCGTTCCTTCGACGGTCGTGGGGTTGCCCAGCGGATCCGTGCTGAGCATCGGTTGCGAGGGGGTCCATACCGCCAGTGCACGGTTGGTGCCGTCCCAAAGCGGGTACGGGTTGCGGTAGCGCCCGAGCGGCGATACGTCCCTGTCGCGCATGGCATCGTGCTGCGAGGCCAGGGCGCCGGGAAACAACAATCGCGACACCTGGACCTGGCCGGGCTGATTGGCCGGTGCATTGTCGCCAGGCTGGTCGATGTCGGAGAAGTTCTTGTAGTCGATGATTTCCAGCGACCCCCCTTCCCGGGTACGGGAAAGCGGCATGAGCGTGGCGATCAGGCGCCCGTCGGGCATTTCGCGCGGCTGCATATAGCTGTTGCCGGGACTGTGGGCGCCGTAGACGACGAACAGATTGGTGCCGTCGGGATTCACTTTGAAGATCGTGAACTGGTTGCGGCCGCCGACGTGGTCCCAGCGCGAGTACAGAATTTCGCCGGTGCTCAAGACGGTCGGATTGCGGTCGTGGCTCTGATCGAATGAAATCTGGTGACAATTCTTGCCATCCGAATTCATCACATGCAGGACGGCCGTCTGCTCGCGGTCGTACTCATCGACGTAGGTATAGCTGGCAGGCTGAAGTCCGCCCTGCGCGGCGCTCTGCGCCTGCATTTGCAGCTTGGTCGTTTCCTGGCGATTCGATATGAATACGATGCGTCCGTCCGGCAGATAGGCCGGCTCGGTATCGTCGCCCTGGGCGGCCGCATCGCAGGCAATACGGCGGGGCGCCGCCTTGCTCACGGTATCGTATTCCCAGATTGCCCAATTCGCGTCGTTCGGACCACGCATGGCGAAGACGATTTTCGTCCCGTCGAAGGAAACGTTTGGATGATTGACGTCACCCTGACCCTGTGTGTAGGACCCGGTGAGGTTGGTTTCGGCCGCGCTGGGTGAGGATTTGTCTCGCATATAGAGATCGCCTCCCTGGCCGCTTACGACGGCGTCGGTGGGATTTCCCAGGGCGGAGACGGGGCGCTTCACGTAGGCAATGGCGACGTCGCCGTCCACGACGACCGAATCGGAACTGCCGCTGCAAGCGGCCAGTCCGACGACCGCCGCTACTATTGCCCTACAAGCGATCTTGCTCTCGATTTGGTTACGCATGTCCGTCTCCTCACACCCCGGTTCTGCCCGCAGTGCATTGCGGTGACTCCCGACGCAGCCCGGCTGTGTAGTGCATGTTTCCATCGCCGTCGATGATCACCGCATCAATCCCGGGCAAGGACTCGGCGAACCGAATCCCGCGCTCGGGCCCCATGATGAATACGCTCTTGGAAATTCCTTCGGTGGTGGTCGTGTCGGGTCCGACGATAGTGACGCTGCGCACGCCGGTCGCCGAACTCCCGGTTCTCGGGTCGAGGATATGGTGATGGCGCACGCCGTCCGCTTCGAAATAGCGCTCGTAATCGCCGGAAGTGGAGATCGCGGCGTCCACCAGCGGAATCATCGCCACCATGCTGTCCTTGCGCCTGGGGTCGCGGACGCCGATCATCCACGGCCGTCCGCGCCTGTCGCCGAGAACCCGGCTATCACCGCCCGCAACTACCAGCGCCTCTTTCACGCCGCGCGCCTTGAGCAAAGAGACGCAGTTGTCCACAGCGTGGCCCTTGGCGATGCCGCCGAGATCGATCTGCACGCCGTCGCGGGCGAACTGGATCGTGCATTTGCGACGGTCCAACCGGATATGCCGATAGTCGATGCCAGGCAGCGCCGCTGCAATTTTCTCCGCGGTGGGTTTAGTGCCATTGCGATAGTCGAACATGCATCCGACGCTCGCGAATGTGATGTCAAATGCGCCTCCTGACAACTTCGAGAACTCGACCGACCGTGAGACCAATTCGAACATTTCTTCGCTGACAGGTACCGGCGCCTTTGCCGCGTCCCGATTGAGGCGTGACAACTCGCTTTCCGGTTTGAACGGGCTCATCGCGCGGTCGATGCGGTGCATTTCCTCCATCACCGCGTCCAGCGCCGCTTCGCCCAGCGTGGGTTCCTCGTGCCACAACTCCACGCGTATGGCGGTACCCATGATCGCTTCCTCTCTGCTCATCCATTTCGCTTGAGTCGGCTTGACCTTGGAAAGGAATCCGAGGTTGCTGATGATCTTGGGTATGGCCGATTTGAGTTCCAGGGCGCGTTCGATCGGGGCTTTCTTGAATGCCCGCGACATGTCTTCAACCGCCTCCGCGGTCATCGAATCCTTGACCGGCTGGTCAAGCAGCTCCGGCGGGTTCTTGAGCGACACCGCCGCTTGCGCAGCAGCGTTGGCTTTCTGCACCTTCCTCATCGGCTTGGGCATACACGATCCTTTGAGATGACATGATATGCCTCACACACAAATTCCTGACAGGTTCCGGGTCGCTTCTTCCTTATCTTTCTTCCACGTCAACGCCAGGCACCAGCAACCAACGCAACCATGACGTCATCATATCGACGCAGTTGCGATGTGTCGCGCGTGTAGTTGAGGCTAGTGAGACAAATTCAACGTTCAGACTGTCGCCTTGGAGCGACAAATGCGGACGCCGTCAGCGGATCACGCGTGCCGAAAGCCCGCCGCCGCTCCGTCTGTGCTAGACGATTACCGCATCCCCGGCATGAGGCCCTTCATTCCGCGCATCATCTTCGCGAGGCCGCTCTTCTGCATTCTCTTCATCATCTCGCGCATCTGCTCGAACTGATTCAAGAGGCGATTCACTTCCTGCACGGGAACGCCCGCGCCCGCCGCGATGCGCCGCTTGCGTGAAGCCTTGAGGATCTCCGGCTTCAAACGCTCCGCTGCCGTCATCGAATTGATGATGCCTTCGACGCGGCGCAACTGCTTTTCGTCCATTTGCGAGGACTGCGCCGCTTGAGCGAATTGCGCGGGTAGCTTGTCGACCAGAGCCGACATCCCGCCCATTTTGCGCATCTGGCCGATCTGCTGCTTGAAGTCCTCGAGATCGAAGCCCTTGCCCTTCTTCAATTTCTCGGAGAATTTCTTCGCATTCTCGACGTCGACTGATTTTCTCACCTCTTCGACGAGCGACAGCACGTCGCCCATGCCGAGGATGCGCGAAG
The DNA here is from genome assembly GCA_036522335.1 of Burkholderiales bacterium. Taxonomy (GTDB): domain Bacteria; phylum Pseudomonadota; class Gammaproteobacteria; order Burkholderiales; family SG8-39; genus VBDM01. The sequence goes on along the minus strand of DATDGA010000039.1, from coordinate 6,718 downwards.
CCATGCGCTCGGGATGAAAGAGTTCCAGGCCGTCCGGTTTCTCGCTCACGCCGGCGAACTTGATCGGCTTGCCCGTCACCTGCCGCACCGACAGCGCCGCGCCGCCGCGCGCGTCGCCGTCGAGCTTGGTGAGCACGATTCCGGTCAAGGGCAGCGCGTCGCCGAAAGCTTTCGCGACGTTCACCGAATCCTGCCCCTGCATCGAATCGACGACGAAGAGCGTCTCGACGGGATGCAATGCGGCGTGCAGGTCGGCAATCTCCTGCATCATCGGCACATCGATCGCCAGGCGCCCTGCGGTGTCGACGATCAGTACATCGTTGTAATGCTTGCGGGCGTAGTCGAGTGCGGCAAGCGCGATGGCGAGCGGCTTCTGCCCGGTATCGGAGGGGAAGAAATCGACGCCGATCTGGCGGGCTAGTATCTCGAGCTGCTCGATCGCCGCAGGACGGTAGACGTCGCAGGACACGAGGAGCGGCTTTTTCTTCTGTTCGGTCGCGAGCATCTTGGCGAGCTTCGCCGCAGTGGTGGTCTTGCCCGAGCCCTGCAAGCCGGCGAGGAGGAGAACGGCGGGCGGCGTCACCGCGAGATCGAGCGCTGCGTTCTCCCCGCCCATCAGCGCGGTCAGCTCACGGTGCACCACGCCCACCAGCGCCTGCCCCGGTGTGAGGCTGCCGGTCACCTCCGCTCCGACCGCGGCCTCGCGCACGCGCTCGATGAATGTCTTCACCACCGGAAGCGCCACGTCCGCTTCGAGCAGAGCCACGCGGACTTCGCGCAGCGCTTCCTGGGTGTTCGATTCGGTGAGTCGCGCCTCGCCGCGCAGCGTCTTGGCGACTTGCGAGAGTCGCCGGGTGAGGTTCTCAAGCACGGGAGGGTGTGGCGTCGGTGTACACTTCGCGGATGCCGGCGATTCTACTCTACGCGGCGGCGTCCCTCCTCTACGCGGCGCTCGCCTTTCATTTCTGGCGCACGCGCTGGCGCGGGCGGAGCGCCCCGCGGCTCGCGCCTCTGGAGCGCGCAGCGATCCTCGCGCCGTTCGCGCTGCACACCTGGCTCGTCTACGAAATTCTGTTCGCGCAGCCCGAGTTGCGATTCGGCTTCGGACAGGCGCTCTCGCTGATGCTGTGGCTCGCGGTGCTGCTTTACTGGTTCGAGAGCCGCTTCCTGCCGCTCGAAGGCATGCAGGCGCCGATCCTCGCGCTTGCCGCGGTGTGCGCGCCGCTCCCGGCGCTCTTCCCCGGGCTTGCGAGTCCTCCGTATACGCACTCGACCGAATTCCGCCTGCACCTTGCGCTCGCCATGATCGCCTACGGGATGTTCACGATCGCGGCCCTGCATGCGCTCTTGATGACGCTCATGGAAAGGCGCCTGCACGGTGGCGCACTCGCAGGGCCGCTCGCCGTTCTACCGCCGCTGCTCACTATGGAGCAGCTGCTGTTCCGTGTGATCCTCGCGGGATTCGTGTTCCTCACGCTGACGCTTCTTACCGGCATCGTGTTTTCGGAAACGCTGTTCGGCCGGGCGATGAAGTTCGATCACAAGACCGTGTTTGCGGTGGTTTCCTGGTTCATCTTCGCCGCGCTTCTCGGCGGGCGCCACTTCTACGGCTGGCGCGGGCGCACCGCGCTGCGCTGGACGCTCGCCGGTTTCGTGGCGCTCCTGCTCGCCTACGTCGGCAGCCGCTTCGTGCTCGAGGTCATTCTGCGGCGGGGTCTCTCCTAGGCTATACTCGGTCCCTCCTCGTCATTAGGCGCTCGCCTTGGACGACATTCCCTTCTTAGCAATACAGTTCGTCGCGCTCGCTTTCCTGCTCGTCGTTTCCGGTTTTTTCTCGATGGCCGAAACCGGCATGATGGCGGTCAACCGTTACCGGCTGCGCGCGCTCGAGCGCGCCGGCAACCGGGGCGCGCGGCTCGCCTCGGAGCTGCTGCGCCAGACCGACAAGCTGCTGTCGGTGCTGCTCGCAGGCAACACGCTGGTAAACGCGGTCATCACGATGCTCGTCAGCGTCATGACCATCGATCTTTTCGGCCACGACAGGATCGTGCTCGGAGTGGCGACCGTGGTGGTTGCGTTCCTGATTCTGGTGTTCGCCGAGATCACTCCGAAGGTGATCGGCGCGCGTTTTCCGGAAAAGACGGCCCTGGTGGCGAGCTACGTGCTCAAGCCCCTCGTCAAGGGATTCGCCTGGACGCTCTGGATCGCCAACCTGTTCGTCCGCTGCCTGCTGTGGCTGTTGCGCATTCCGATCGACCCGGGACCGCAGCGCCTCTCGATGGAGGAGCTGCGCTTCCTCGTGCTGGAGTCGGGTCAGTTCATGCCGAAGAAGCACCAGAGCATCCTCGTCAATCTTTTCGATCTCGAAGAGATCACCATCGAGGACGTGATGACGCCCAGGGCGCAGATCGAAGCGATCGATCTCGAGGCCTCCAGCGAGACCATTCTCACGCAGCTCACCACCGCGTATCACACGCGGCTTCCCGCTTACCGCGGCGAACTCGGCAACGTCACCGGCATCCTCCACTTGCGCAAGGTGATGCATCTCGTGCGTGCAGAAGAGTTCGACCGCGCGGCGCTCGCCGAGCTGCTGGCCGAGCCTTATTTCGTTCCCGCAGGGACGCCGTTATTCGCCCAACTCCAGTACTTCCAGGAAAACCATCAGCGCATCGCGCTGGTGGTGGACGAGTACGGGGAGCTGCAGGGGCTGGTGACCCTGGAGGACATCATCGAGGAAATCATCGGCGAGTTCACCACGACTGCACCTTTGAAGTCGGAAATCGAGCCTTGGGACAAGGACGGGAGCGCCCTCGTGGAGGGCACGAGCGTGCTGCGCGAGCTGAACCGCAAGCTTGGGCTCGCGCTGCCCCTCGACGGTCCGAAGACCCTGAACGGTCTCATATTGGAACACCTGCAGGACATACCGGAGGCGGGCGTCGCTCTCAAGATCGCCGCTGTGCCCATGGAAATCGTGCAGACGCAGGATCGCGTCATCAAGACCGTAAGGCTTTTCCGACCCCGCGTGTCGGACCTCGCCGAAGCCGCGTGAGCGGCTTGCCGCCATTGAAGAGGCATCTCCAAAGAGAAAAATTCACGGTATTTGCGCCTTGTCTTCAATGCATTAAACAGAGTTCCTGAGACTTTACAAAGAGCCCAAGGCCATGCATCATCCGGCGAAGCCCGACTTCAGAGGAGGAAGTCGTAGGCAGCGCCAGCGAACGAGCGAAATGATGTAGGAGACAAAGCTATGGCAACCGCAGCAGCCGTCGCCAAGGTCAAGGAAATCAACTTCCTTTGGGAAGGGAAAGACAAGGCCGGCAAAGTCATCAAAGGTCAGATGCGCGCCGGCGGCGAGGCCGTCGTCAACGTCACGCTGCGCCGGCAGGGTATCGTCGTTACCAAGGTCAGCAAGCAGCGTATCGGACGCGGGGGCAGGGTCAGCGACAAGGACGTCACGCTGTTCACGCGACAGCTGGCGACGATGATGAAAGCGGGCGTACCGCTGCTGCAGTCCTTCGATATCGTCGGCAAGGGTCACGCCAATCCGGCGGTACAGAGGTTGCTGATGGACATCAAGACCGAAGTGGAAACCGGTTCCGCGCTTGCCGCGGCGTTCCGCAAGCATCCGCTTCACTTCGACGCGCTGTTCTGCAACCTGGTGGCGGCCGGCGAGCAGGCCGGCATTCTGGAATCCCTCCTGGAACGTCTGGCGACCTACAAGGAAAAAATCCTCGCCATAAAATCCAAGATCAAGGCGGCGTTGTTCTACCCGATCGCTATCGTCGTGGTCGCCTTCGTCATCACCGCGGTCATCATGATTTTCGTGATCCCGGCCTTCAAGCAGGTGTTTACCAGCTTCGGCGCCGATCTTCCCGCGCCGACCTTGTTCGTCATGGGCGTCTCGGACTTCTTCGTGAAGTTCTGGTACATCATCTTCCCCGTCGTCATCGGAGGCGTATGGGGCTTTCTCGAAATGTGGAAGCGTTCCGTCCCGATCCAGATCTTCATGGACCGGTTGATGCTCAAGGTGCCCGTATTCGGCGACCTGATTCGGAAATCCACCATCGCGCGCTGGACGCGCACGCTTTCCACGATGTTCGCCGCCGGCGTGCCGCTGGTCGAGGCGCTCGACTCGGTCGGCGGCGCCTCGGGGAACTACGTGTACGCGATGGCCACCAAGGATATCCAGAGGAGGGTGAGCACCGGGAGCAGCCTCACATCCTCGATGCAGGAAACCAACGTCTTTCCCAACATGGTCATCCAGATGGTGTCGATCGGGGAAGAGTCCGGAGCGCTCGATTCCATGCTCGGCAAGGTCGCGGATTTCTTCGAGGCAGAGGTCGACGACGCGGTGGACGCGCTTTCCAGCCTGATGGAGCCGATGATCATGGTGGTGCTCGGCGTTCTGATCGGCGGCATGGTGATCGCGATGTACCTGCCGATCTTCAAGATCGGCCAAGCGGTCTAGCATCATTCCCGCCGCGCACCTCGTCGAAAAAGGGTTACGGCCCAAGTCGTAACCCTTTTTATTTGATTCGATGAGCGACATTTTCAAAACGGCCGCCCACCCCGCGGTGTTTCCTTGGCTATGCCTGCTGTTGGGGCTCCTGGTGGGGTCGTTTCTCAACGTCGTCATTCATCGCCTGCCAAAGATGATGGAGCGGGAATGGCAGGAGCAGTGTGCCGAGCTGCGCGGCGAGACGCTCGCGCCGGCGGAACGGTACAACCTTTTCGTGCCGCGCTCGCGGTGCCCTTCCTGCAAACACGGGATCACCGCGGCGGAAAATATCCCGCTCGTCTCATGGGGATTGTTGCGCGGACGCTGCTCGGCCTGCGGGACCCATATCAGCGCGCGCTATCCGCTGGTCGAGCTGCTGGGAGGAATCGCTGCCGCATGGTCCGCGGCGCGCTTCGGCTTCGGACCCGCGGCGTTTGCGGCGATGGTGTTCCTGTGGTGCATGCTCGCAGCGAGCTTCATCGATTTCGATACCCAGCTGCTGCCCGATTCAATCACCCTGCCCCTCCTGTGGCTGGGATTGTTGGTCAATGCGGCCGGGGTCTTTACCGATCTGCGATCCGCCGTCATCGGCGCGGCCGCCGGGTACTTGGTGCTGTGGAGTGTGTACTGGCTGTTCAAACTCGCGACCGGCAAGGAAGGCATGGGTTTCGGAGATTTCAAGCTGCTTGCCGCGATCGGTGCATGGTGCGGCTGGCAGGTGTTGCCGTTGACCATCCTACTGTCGTCCTTCATCGGCGCCGCTGTAGGGATCAGCCTGATCGTGCTTGCCCGGCATGGGCGCAGCGTCCCGATCCCTTTCGGGCCCTACCTGAGCGCCGCGGGCGTCATCGCGCTGTTCTGGGGACCCCAGATCACCCGTCACTACCTCAACCAGTTCATGTGAAACCCTTCACCGTGGGCCTCACAGGCGGCATAGGGAGCGGCAAGAGCGAAGTCGCCGGGTTCTTCGCCCGGCTAGGGGTCGCAGTGATCGACACCGACGAGATCGCCCACGAGCTCACGCGTCCGGGCGGCGCGGCGATCGACCCGATACGTGCGGCTTTCGGCCCGCGCTTCATCGGTGCGGACGGGTCGCTCGAGCGCGCGGGGATGCGCAAGCTCGTGTTCGGCGACGCGCAGGTGAAGAAGAAGCTCGAGGCGATCCTGCATCCGCTGATTCGGAAGGAGAGCACGCGCCGCTGCGACGACGCCGCGAGCGCATATGCGCTTCTCGTCGTGCCGCTCCTGGTCGAAGGCGGCGCCGATCGGTCACGCTACGCCCGCGTGCTCGTGGTTGATTGCACCGAGGACCAGCAGGTCGAACGGGTCATGCGGCGCAGCGGCCTCCCTGAGAAGGAAGTGCGCGATATCATTGCCGCGCAGGCCACGCGCGAACAGCGCCTTTCCGAGGCCGACGACGTAATCGACAACAGCGGCCCCCCTGAGGCGCTCGAGCGTCAGGTCTCAGGCCTGCATGAGAAGTACCTCGCACTCGCCGCAAGATGCAAGACGACGTCATAGCGACGCCCGTTGTCAATTCGTGGCCGATCGGGGAGAATCCGGCATCCTCGCCCCAGGATCAACCGCCTCCTCTTCGAGCCGCGGGCAACACGGTGATCACCTACGAGTATCCGCTCAACGAGCGCATCCGGACGCTGCTTCGCCTCGAGGCGCTGTTCGGCCGGGCCAATCACTTTCTCGACAAGGAAGAGGATTCGCGCGCGCACCATGTGGTGCTCCTGACCTTGTTCGAGATCCTCGAAGTCGCGAGCCGCGCCGACCTGAAGTCGGACCTGCTGCAGGAACTCGAGCGCCAGAAGCAGGTCTTGCTCGGGTTTCGGAACAATCCTCAAATCGTGGAGAACGTGCTCCAGCAGGTCATTTCCGATATCGAGCGTGCAAGTGCCGCGCTCTTCGCCATGACCGGCAAGATCGGCCAGTACCTCCGCGAGAACGAATGGCTGATGTCGATCAAGCAGCGCACGGGAATCCCCGGGGGCGCGTGCGAATTCGACCTGCCTTCGTACCATTTCTGGTTGCACCGCGAGCGTGATCGGCGCCGGGCGGACCTCGGCGTCTGGATTGCCCCCTTGCTGCCGATACGCGAGGCCGGCGCCATCGTGCTGAAACTGCTGCGCGAAGGCGGCAAACCGGTGAAGCACGTCGCCCACCGCGCCGCTTTCTCGCAGATGCTCGGTGGCAAGATGTCGCAGATGGTGC
>DATDGA010000038.1:0-4712 GCA_036522335.1 Burkholderiales bacterium | reverse complement strand
GCTCCACCACTTCGAAACGGTCGAGCCACTGCGCCGGGGCGAGGCGCGGCGGCGGCGCGAGTCTCGTCCCTTCCGCCAAGGTGTCGAGCAGATCTCCGGCAGGCAGCTTCTCGACGCGCGCCACAACGGCGGTAGCATTGTCCTTGCCGCCGTGCGCGAGCGCTTTTGTCACCAGCGCTTTCGCGGCACGCTCCGGGTCGCGGTGCAGCTGCAGGACTTCATGCATGCCCTTGTCGCCGAGCGGCCCCCACACGCCGTCGCTCGCGAGCAGGAAGGTGTCGCCTTCTTCCAGCGCGTCGTCGGCGTGGTCCATTACCAGGTGCGGGGACAGGCCGATGGCACGCGTGAGCACGTGGCGCATGTCTTCGCGGTCCCAGACATGGTCGGCGGTGAGGCGCTTGAAACGCTCCCCGCGCATTAGATAAATGCGGCTGTCGCCGATGTGAGCGATGTAGTAGCGCTGGCCGCGCAGCACCAACGCGGACAGCGTGGTCGCCATTCCCGAAAGCTCGCGGTGCGCGGCGGCTCGGCCGAGCAGCCACTGGTTGTTGGCGTTGAGCACCCGGTCGAGCGCCTGCGGCACCGGCCAGGTGTCCGACGTGGCGTAGTAGTCGGCCAGCAGCCCGCGCACGGTGTACTCCGAGGCGTCGCGGCCGCCGCGCGCGCCGCCGACGCCGTCGGCCACGGCGAGCAGCACGCCTTTCGTATCCCGCTCGGGGCCTTCGGGAGTGACGACGCCGCAGTAATCCTCGTTGCGCTCGCAGGGGCCAGGTTCGCTGGCATAGCCGGTGGTGACGACAAGGGGCATCTGCGAATCGGCAGTGGGACGCGAGGGAAGAAAGCGCGCCATGCTACCGCCCTTTTGCGCGGCCTGTCGCGCCGTTGCATCGAACCCCGCAGAGGCGGCGGCGGACATCAGACCTTTGCCGCCGTGAGGTGTGCCGCGCCCCAAGTGGTGCGCCAGCGCGTCTTCACCGCCGTCAGTCCGAACAGCGCAACGATCGCCAGGGCGGCGAAGATCAGCAGTCCCACCTGGTAGCTCGAAGTCAGTTGCTTGGAGTAGCCGAGGCTGGAAGCCAGGTAAAAACCGCCGATGCCACCGGCCATGCCCACCATCCCGGTCATCACGCCGATTTCCTTGCGAAAGCGCTGCGGCACCAGCTGGAACACCGCGCCGTTGCCCATGCCGAGGGACAGCATGGCGCACACGAACAGCGCGAGCGCGGGCCAGCGGCTCTCCAGCCCGAAGCTGACCGCGAACAGGAACAGCGCCGCCAGCACATACATCAGCGACAGCGACTTGATGCCGCCGACGCGGTCGGCGACGAAGCCGCCGATCGGACGCACCAGCGATCCGGCGAACACGCAGGCGGCGGTGAAATACCCGGCGACGACCGGGCTCAATCCGTACTGATCGTTGAAATAGATGGTCAGGGAGGACGCCAGACCGACGAAGCCGCCGAAGGTCACGCTGTAGAAGAACATGAACCACCATGCGTCCTTGTCGCGCAGCACCTCGAGGTAGGCCGACAGGGGCTTGGGCGGCGGGCAGTCCGGGCTGTCCTTGGCAAGCGCAGCGTACGCGACCAGCGTCATCGCGAGCGGAATCATCGCCAGCCCGAACACGTTGTTCCAGCCGTACCAGGTCGCGAGCGTGGGGGCGAACAGCGCCGCGAGCACGGTGCCGGAGTTGCCCGCGCCGGCGATGCCGAGTGCCGCACCCTGGTGCTCCGGCGGATACCAGCGCGAGGCGAGCGGCAAGGCGACCGCGAACGACGCTCCCGCCATGCCGAGGAATACGCCCAGCACCAGCACCTCCTCATAGGTCCTGATGCCGAAGAACTGCGCCCATGCGAGCCCGGCCAGCACCACGGCTTGGCCGACGAGCCCCGCCGTCTTCGGCTTGAGATGATCGACCAGCACGCCCATCACCACCCGCAGCAACGCGCCGGCAAGCACCGGGGTCGCGACCATCAGGCCCTTTTGCGCGGCGTTCAATCCGAGATCCCTTGCGATCTGCACGCCGAGCGGCCCCAGCATCACCCAGACCATGAAGCTCAGGTCGAAATACAGAAACGCCGCGAACAGCGTGGCAGGGTGGCCCGCCTTCCAGAAAGAGGATTTCATCGGCGCGCCATCGACACGGCGCCCGCCTCGAACGTCTTGGCGAGGCCGACCTTGCGCCTCAGCTCCGGCAGGCAGGAGCCGCAGTTCGTGCCGCACTTCAGGCTCGCCTGGAGCGCGACGATGGAATTCGATTCGGCGAGAAAAGCGTCGATCTCCCGCTCGGAAACGTTGAAGCAGTTGCACACCGTGCGGCCGCGCAGCGCAGGAAGCCCCGTCGTCGTCTCGACCGGCAGCAGGAGATAGCGTCTCAGCTCCTCTATCGGCGCAGCACGCTCCCACAGGTCCTTCAGCCAGGGCTCGGAGCGCGTGTCGCCGCAGAGGCGCACCGCGCGCACCGTGTTGCCTTCGAGCAGGATGCGCCGCCCGATGTTGTGCTTGCTGTCGTCGTAGCGGTTGATTTCAGGGGCGTCCAGGCCGAAGACGGCGTCGATTTCCTCCAGGATCTTTTCCTGTGGCGCCTTTTCCGCGGCGATCGCGAAGCGCACGCCCGGGCTGTCGCGGCCGATGAGCGTGCGCACGGCATAGGGCACGGTGCCCATCAGCGGGTCGAGCCGGTTCATCAGCGAAAAGGCATCCCGCGAATTGCCGAAGACCACCAGGCGCCACGGAAGCTCCGCGCGCTCCACGCGCACCGCGCAGTGCTTGAACTCGGGCTGGCGCGAAGAGGGGTCGAGGGCGCCGAGGGTGAGCTCGTTGACCCCGCGCCGGCTCTGGCCCCCCAGGAACCGCGCGCCCCAGTGCATCGGGATGAACACGACTCCGGGCATCAGGTCCGGGTCGGCAGCGGCCTGCAGGTAGATGTGGCCGCGGCGCGACAGGACCTGCACCAGGTCGCCGTCGTTGATTTGGGCCCGCGAAAGATCCTCCGGATGCATCGTCACGCGCGGCTCCGGCTCGTGCGCGAACAGGCTCGCGATCGTCCCGGTCCGGCTCATCGTGTGCCACTGATCGCGCAGCCGCCCGGTAGTGAGGCGCAGCGGGTAGCGCGCGTCCACCTCCTCCGCGACCGCCCGATAGGGCGTCGGGACGAAGCGCGCGCGCCCGGATGCGGTCGGAAATACCCCGTCCTCGTAGAGCCGCTTTTTCCCCTCCAGTGCGTTTCCGGAAAACGGCCACTGCTGCGGGCCGCGTTCGTCGAGCAACGTGTAGGAAAGGCCGGTGATGTCGAGATCGCGCCCGCGGGTGGTCTCGCGATGCTCGTTGAAGATATCCTCGGGTTTTTCGTAGCTCAACAAATCGCTTCTCTTCCCGGGAAGAGAAAGTTTTTTTGCAAATTCGACGGCAATGCGCCAATCCGGGAGGGCTTCGCCCGGAGGACGCACTGCGGCCCGCACGCGCGAGATGCGCCGCTCGGAGTTGGTCATCGTGCCGTCCTTCTCGCCCCAGCCTGCGGCCGGCAGGAAAACATCGGCGTACGCGGTCGTCTCCGTGTTGTGGTACGCGTCCTGCACGATCACGAGCTCGGCGCGCTCCAGCGCCTCGTGCACGAGCTTCTGGTCCGGCAGCGACTGCGCCGGGTTGGTGCAAGCGATCCAGATGATCTTGATGTCGCCGGCCCGCACCGCATCGAACATCTCCACCGCGGTCTTTCCCGGCTTCGACGGAACCTCTTCCACTCCCCAGAGCTCCGCAACCTCGCGCCGGTGCTGCTCGTTGCCGAGATCGCGGTGGGCGGAAAGCAGATTGGCCATGCCGCCGACTTCCCGCCCCCCCATCGCATTGGGCTGACCGGTCAGACTGAAAGGACCGGCGCCGGGCTTGCCGATCTGCCCGGAAGCGAGGTGCAGGTTGATGAGGGCGGCGTTCTTCGCCGTGCCGCTGGAGGACTGGTTGAGGCCCTGGCAATACAGGGAGAGGGTCGCCTTCGAGCGCGAGAAGATCTTCGCCGCTTCAACAATGTGCGTCTCGGGAACGCCGCAAACGGCCGCGGTCCTCTCCAGCGAGGTTTCACTTGCGACCCGCCCCGCCGATTCGAAATTCTCGGTGTGCCGGCGGATGTAGCCCTCGTCGCACCAGCCTTCCCGCAGCATGACGCCCAGCATGCCGTTGAAGAGCGCGACATCTGTGCCCGGCACGATCTGCAAGTGCAGCGTCGCCGAGCACGCGGTCTCGGTCTTTCGCGGGTCGACGACGATCAGGTGCCTCGGCTTCGCCCGCTCGATCCTCCTGAAGAGGATCGGATGAGCCCAGGCGGTGTTGCTGCCCGCGATGAACACGCATTCCGCCGAATCGATATCCCCGTAGCAGGCGGGCGGCGCGTCCGCACCGAGTGTCTGCTTGTAACCCGCCACCGCGGATGCCATGCACAGGCGCGAGTTGGTGTCGATGTTGTTGGTCCCGATCAGCCCCTTGGCAAGCTTGTTGAAGACGTAGTAGTCCTCGGTGAGGAATTGACCGGAGATGTAGAACCCCACCGAGTCGGGACCGTGTTCCGCGATGGTCTTTCCGAAACGCTCGGCAAGAAATCTCAGGGTCTCGTCCCAGGTTCTTCTTTGGCCGTCTATTTCCGGGAACAGTCCCCGGAACGATGGATCCGCTTTGTGCAACGACAGTCCCTTGGTGCACAGCCGGCCGAAGTTGGCGGG
>DATDGA010000037.1:0-10091 GCA_036522335.1 Burkholderiales bacterium | reverse complement strand
ATGAGCGGCACGGCATCCGGGCCTTACTGGCGGGGGCCTCGCTCGAACTTTCGTCGAGGGACCCCGAGGAGATCGACGCTTGCGCCGATATTCTGGAACCGGGCACTTCCGTCTATATCAGCATGCCGCCGGGCCAGACCTATCATGGAAACGTCGCGCTGGCGACGCGCCTCAGACGCACGGGCTTTCGCCCCGTCCCCCACGTCGCAGCGCGCCGAATCGCCAGCCGCCAGGCGCTCGAGGAATATCTTGCGCGCGCGGTCGGCGAAGCGGGCGTGGACTGCGCTCTTGTGATCGCCGGCGACAGCGACCGGGCCAGCGGTCCCTTCGATTCGAGTCTCGCCCTGCTCGAAACCGGTCTGTTCCAGCGGCATGGCATCGTGCATCTCGGCATAGCAGGCTATCCCGAAGGTCATCCCAAGATCGCGGCGTCCGCCCTCGATGCGGCTCTTGCGGCGAAGAAAGGCTTCGCCCGGCGGGCGGGCCTCGACCTGCAGGTCGTGACGCAGTTCTGTTTCGAGTCCGAGCCGGTGCTATCGTGGACGGCGAAGATGAAGGGACACGGACTTCCGGTGCGCGTCGGGCTTTCGGGTCCGGCGAGCCTTCCCCGGCTATTACGATTCGCGGCGCTCTGCGGAATCGGCAATTCGGTCCGCGCGCTGAAGGCGCGCCCCCAGGCGATTACGCGCCTGCTGGTCGAAGCCGGCCCCGAAGTTGTCGTGAGAGGCATCGCGGGCGCCGCCGGCATGACGATCGCAGGCGCTCACTTTTTCTGTTTTGGAGGCTTGATACGAACCGCCCGCTGGCTGCGAGCGGTCAGGGAAGGGCGATTCGAACTGACGGGCGACGGCGGCTTTCGAGTCGGCGCCGCTTAGAGTCGCGGCTGCCGGCGCTCACAATATAAAACTCACGAGCCCGAGCGAGCCCAATTCCATCGCATCGAGTACCGCGTTACGCTCTGCGATCCTCAGCCGGCCGTTCTCGACCCGCAAGACGTAGCGGTAGTGCCCCACGTACTCACGGATGCTTTCATCGCGTCTAAAACGGTAGACGACGAAGTTCGCTTCCACGTCGAGCTCCGCCGTGTCGCGCCCGACGATGCGCACGTTGCTGATCATCCGGCGCGTGCGCGATCGCGGGTATTCGGCGTGGGCATTTTTGTCTTTGAGCCGCGTGACGCGCCCGCGGATTCGATTGATATCGTCGGCGATGGTGAAGAGCGTGTCCGCCGGATCGGCTTCCGGCCGGTCGTTCGAGGGCACGCGGTAGTGCGCGTCCTCGGTGAGCAGATCGAGCCATTCGTCCAGGCGCCAGGCGTCGAGGAGCGCCGCCTCGTGAAACAAGAAGTCTTCGACCTGCGCGCGCGCGATCCCGACGGCAGCGTGAGCAGCCGATCTCTTCCGCGCTGATCGGGAGCGCATCAGGCGGCGCGCTCCGTGCGCATCAACTTGTCCCACTGGATCCAGAACTCGCGCAGGTGCAGTTCGTCCGAGTTGAGCTGCTCGCCAGATTTCGCCATGCCCCGCGACATCACAGACCACGGGACTTCCTTGTAGGTCGCTGCGACGCCAGACTGCACCGTCTCGAGCGCCTCGACATCGTCGGGCGTGGCAAGGCCGCCGGGACCGTAGAAGGTGAGGAAGGCGTCTAGGCGGATGGCGCGCGCCGACCGCGATTCCTCTTTGGGCCCGAGCGCCCAGGCGCGCACGCGCATGCGGTCGGGCGCGTACGGATAAAAAGTGCGCAGGGTCACGGAGGACCCGTCCGCGAGCAGCAGATTTGGAAATATGATGAGGTTGCGGTTGGTGTCGGCGACGCGCGCGGCACGCGCCTCGCCCAGCCGTGCTACGAGCTCCGCGCGGATGCCGTCGATCTCGGGCTTCGCGGCCTCCCCGTATACCGGAATCCACTTTGCGACCGGTCTCCCGCGGAAATTGATGTTGTCAGTGGTCGCATGTCCGTTTCCGAGCGGCTTGCCGATTCCGTGCGAAGGCAGCAGGTGATCCCGGTCGGGCCGCTGCATTTTCACGCCGGCGTTCTTCAGGTAGTCGAGCCAGGTAGAGTGAGTCGTCAGGAGGTGATAGTCGTCGAAGCTGTTTTCGACGAGCAGTTTCCAGTTCGCGCGGATATCGTAGTCCTGCGTACCTTGAATGACTTCCATCTCCTCCGACGGAGATTGATCGATCACCAGGTCGATGTACTCCTTCGCGCCGGCGAGATATTCATCGAGCGCCACCGCGTCCGGATCGAAGTTGAGGAACACGAAGCCGCGGTAGCTCTCCACGCGCGGCGGCTCCATGAGACCGTAGTCGGACTTCCTGAAGGTCGGGGGATAGGCGCTCTCCCCCGGTACCCCGTCGAGCCTGCCGTCGCGATCGTAGCTCCAGCCGTGGTAGAAGCAGGTGTAGACCTTCGTATTGCCCTCGGGTTCGCGGCACACCATCGCACCGCGGTGGCGGCAAGTATTCAGGAACACGCGTACTGCGTTCCTGCTGTCGCGGCTGAAGATCACCGGCCGGCCGCACACCGAACGCGTCCTGAAGTCACCGGGCGAGCGCAGTTCCGACTCGTGCCCGACGTAGATCCAGCACACGTCGAAGACGCGCTGGCGCTCGAGCGCGAGGATTTCCGGGTCCACCAGGGTCAAACGGTTGACCTGGAAGCTCGACGCTTGCGGATCGTTCAGTACCAGCGGGCGGTGGTCCATCGCAGGCGCGATTCTAGCACCGCGGGATCGCGCGCCGAGCCGAACTAGACGGACGGATGCACGAAGGCCCGCATGCGCTCTCGCAGGTCCGCGGGAATCGGCGTGGACTTGAAGGTGGCGAAGTCGATGATGCACACAGCCCAGGCGGCGCGCAGGCGTGGCTCGGCAGCGACGCTCCCGGCGATTGCGAGATCGAGCGAGCTTCGCCCCATGCGCCTCACCCACAGGTCGAGATCGAGAAACTCGCCCATCTTGCAGGGACGCAGGAACTCCGCGGTGATCGACAGTCCGGGAATGCGCAGACTTCTGTCGATCATGAACTCGTCGCCGAAAGGGCAGTCGATCCCGCTCTGGAACCAGTCTTCGAGCACGGTACTGAACAGATCGAAGTAGCGTGGGTAGAACACGATCCCGGCGGGATCGCAATGGGCGAAGCGCACCAGTTGCCGCGATCGGAACGCGTTGACGGGGGCGCGCCCGTCGTGCGTCGCCGGCTCGGGCGTGGGCAGGGCGCCCAAGGCGAGGAAGCGCTCCATGCGTGCGCGCAGATCCTCCGGTATCGCGACGGCGCGGCGTGTCTCGAGGGAGACGATGGCGACCTTGTGGCGCAGCTCGAGGCGCTTCTCCCCACCGACCTGTCCTAGGATTCGCAACACCACCGAGCTGCGCCCGAGCGCCTCGACGCGGAGGTCGAGCGCAAGTGGCTCGCCGAGGCGGCATGCCTTGAGAAAGTCGACCCGGGTGTTGACCACCGGAACGCCGTAGCCGCGCTCGAAGTGGAATTCCTTGAACGGCATCGCGAGTCCCCGCTCGAACCAGTCCTCGACGAGGTCGTTCGCCATCTCGAGGAAGCGCGGGAAGAAGACAATGCCGGCCGGGTCACAGTCGGCGAAGCGTACGGCCTCGAGTCGGGTGAAAGTCTCGGCCAGGGTCGCGAGTCCGGAACTACGCTGGCTGCAGCCAGCCGATCACCCTGTTTCGCAGACCCGCGAGGAACCGGTCCAAGACGTTGGGGTTCTGCACGATCTCTGCGCGGAAGAAGGACGGGCACAGAACCGCCGCGTGCGCGACTTCCCCGCACAGCCCGCAACCCACGCAGCTGTTGTTGACGTGCGCAACCGGATCGACCTTCAGCGGATCGTTCGAGGTTTTGACGGTGAGCGAAGGACAGCCGGAAAGACGGATGCAGGAATGATCGCCCGAGCAGACGTCCTCGTCCACGCCGAAGCGCGTGCGCACCGCGCGCTTGCCGGCTTTGAGCTTCGCGGCCAGCTGCGGTCGCAGCCGCCGCTGGCGCTCGAGCTGGCATTCGCCTTCCGCCACGATGACCTTCAGCCCCGGCTCGGGGGTCGTATACGCTTCGCGCAGCGCTTTTACCATATCCGCCACGCGATAGTTGTTTACCGTGCGCAGCCATTTCACGCCCAGACCCGTGAGCGTGTTCTCGATGGTCCGGTCGGTATGCACCGAGCTTTTCCCCAGTGCTTCCACACGGGCTTCCTCGGGAGGCGAAGAGATCAGCTCCTGCGTCCCGGTCGCGGCGGCATAGCCATTTTTCATGATCAAGAGAACCGCGTCGCCGTGGTTGAGCAGATTGGAGGCGACGCCCGAGAGCAGCCCGTTATGCCAGAAACCGCCGTCGCCCATGATCGCGAGAGGCCGGCGCGCCGACATCGGCCCGACTGCCGCGCTGCTCGCGAGGCTCATGCCGTAACCGAGCAGCGTGTTGCCCTGCGAGAACGGTTCGAAAGTCGCGAACGCGTGGCAGCCCACATCGACCGAGATGTGCGGACGCCCGACGTCCTCGGCGACGAGCTTCATGGCCGCGAACACGGGACGCTCGGGACAGCCGATACAGAAAGTCGGCGGGCGGGCGGGAAGGGCGCCCAGCAGCTGCGCCGCGCGCGCGCGCGAAGCTTCCACGCCTTCGAGCCAGCGTGCGCCGGAGGAGGTATCGAGGTGCGGTGCGTGCAGGGCGATGAAGCGTGCGAGGCTTCGCACCAGCACCTCGGTGTTGTAGTCGCCCGCCATCGGCAGTAGGTCCTTGCCGTGGAGTTTCGTTTGAATGTCCGCGCGCCTCAGTGTTGTCGCAACGTCCTGCTCGATGAATTCCGGCTGGCCTTCCTCGATCATGAGCACGGCCGACTTCCCGGCACAGAACCCGGTGATCTCCTCGGGGACGAGCGGATAAACGACGTTCAGCGCGAGGATGGGAATCCTGCAGCCGCCGCGCCGGTCCGACAAGGTGTCGGCGAGACCGAGCATCTGCAGCGCGCGGATCAGGTTGTTGTAGAGCCCTCCCTGCACGATGAAGCCCACGCTCGATTCGCTGCCTTCGAACAGTTCGTTGAGCTTGTGCTCGGCGATGAACTTGCGCGCAGCCGGCAGGCGCACCGAGGATTTCTTTTTCTCCTGCGGGAATATCGCCGGCGGGTGCGCGAGCCGCTCGTAGAGAAATTCCGCCGGGCGCTCCATCAGATTGCGGGTGGAAACGTCGGGCGCACGGTTGTTCCTGGCGGTGAAGCTGCCCTGCACGTGGCAGGCGCGGATGCGCAGCTCCATCATCACCGGGGTGTTCGAGGCTTCCGAAAGCTCGAAGCCGCGCTCGACCAAGTCAGCGATGGATGTCAGATTGGGCCGCGGATCGAGCAGCCACACGAGCGATTTCAGCGCGTACGCGTGGCTGCGCTCCTGCGCGACCACGCCGCCCTCGCCGTAGTCCTCGCCGAGCACGATCAGGGCTCCGCCCAGCACGCCGGCGCTCGCGAGATACGAAAGCGCGTCGGCCGCCACGTTGGTGCCGACGATCGACTTCCACGTCACGGCGCCGCGCACCGGATAGCTGATCGAGGCGCCGAGCATCGCGGCGGCCGAGGCCTCGCTGGTGCAGGCTTCGACGTGCACGCCGAGCTCGTTCATGTAGTCCTTTGCCTGCACCATCACATCGAGCAGATGCGACACCGGCGCTCCCTGGTAGCCGCCGACGTAGGACACGCCCGATTGCAGGAGCGCCTTGGTGACCGCGAGGATGCCTTCGCCGTGGAAGGTTTCGCCGTCACCGAGCTTCAGCGACTCGATCTCTTCGATGAACTGTCGTTCCATATCAGACGGATTTTCGATTCTCTGACTGCGGGCGGCGCATGAACTTGACCGGTTTCGGCTTGGGCGGCAAGGGCGTGATGCCATGCGCTTCCAGCGATTGCTCGAGCTTGCGCCCTTCCGGATCGGCCAGCGCGGCTTCGCGCGCCTTGCGGATCGCCTCGACGCGCGCGCGATCGTCGGCGATGGCGCCGCCTTCCACCAGGGTGTCGAGAATGCGCTGGAAATTACCCTTGGCGCGCCTGTGCGTTTCGCCGTAGCCCTTGATCAGCCGCCCGCACAGGGCGATCTCGAGCGCGAGCGCGTGATCGCGCTTTGCCGCGGCCGCGATCGTCCCGAGCCACCGGTCGATCAGCGCCTGCTCTTCGCGCCATCGCGAGGTGAGGGGCCGCAGCGGCCGCAGCCATGCAAGAGACCGCAGCAGAAGGAATCCGCTCACGCTGGTCGTCTTGACGTGCATGCCGACATTCAGCTTGTCGGCGAGGCCGCTGATCCTGGCCAGGAATCTCAGGGGGCGCGCGACAAACCACGGCAACAGCGCCGCGAACTCGTCCACACCGGGCTTCAGGAACTCGACGATGTGCACCGGCTCGCTCGGTTTGGCCTGAACCTCCTCGCGCACGCGCTCGAAACGGCTCCTGCGCGTCTTCAGGTCGGCGACGCGGATCACGTCTTCGTAGCACATCCACAGCGCGAGGAAGCGCCCGGTCTCGATCGTCATCTTGTATCCGTCGGCTGCGCTGTCGAGATTCGCGACCGGCTCGACGCGATCGAGGTAAAGATTGGCGTAGCGGCGATCCTGAAAGTCGGCGCAGCGTGCCACGCCTTCTCCGAGGATGGCGTGGGTTTCGTCCGGGAAAGCCGGCCTGAGCCGCTCCGCCAGTGAGCTTCGCAGGCGCTTCTCCTCCTGCGTCGCTGTCGCTGGTCCACCCGCGGCGCCCTCGTAACCCGCGGCGAATCCTCGGAGGCTCGCCTCGGTGCCCTTGCCGCCCGCGCGTATCGCGGCTTCGCAATCGCCCCGCGAAAGCGGAAGGACGCTCGAGCCGGCCAGCGCCCCGAACATTACTGCGCTGATCACCGTTCCCGCCGCATTCGATTGGGCCTGCATGTCGAAGAGGATCGCGCGTTTGGCGAGCGACCGGGCCGCCTTGATGACGACCTCGCTGTCGAAGCGCCCGTCACCCATCTGCATTTTCTCCGCAACGGTGTAGACGCGATGCGTAGACGCGATGAGGGTGGTGCGGTCGGGCGTGACGAAGCCGTTCTGCATCGCGCGTCCCGCTTCGAGCAGCTCGGAGGCGACCATGACGTCCACGTACGACGGTGCGGGAGCGAGCGTCATCACCGGGCGCTTCCCCTCCAGTTCCGAGATTCTCGCCGGGTAGATCTCGACGTAGTAGGTGGTGGCGCCGGTGCGCTGCGCGACCCCGGGAATCGAGGTGCTCTGCACGGGATAGTCGCGCGCGATCGCCGCTGAGATGATCCAGTCGGCGAGCACGCCGCCGCCTTCTCCGCCCAGCGCAGCGACGAGAATCGTGATGGGACGTTCGGGAAGCGTCACGCTGTCATCTCTTCGAGATTCGCGGGCATAGCTCCTTCGTCCGGCTGGAACCGGCCGATGACGAATTTGCGCAGGCGAGCCACGCATCGGTCCCAGGGATTGGGATTCTGCACGATTTCCGCTCGGAAGAAGGAGGGACAAAGGATCGCCGCGTGCGCCACCTCGCCGCACAGGCCGCAGCCTACGCAGTCGTTGTTGACGTGGGCGACCGGGTCGACTTTCAGAGGATCGCTCGATTCCTTGATGGTCAGAGAAGGGCAGCCGGACAAGCGCACGCAGGAGTGGTCGCCCGAGCACACGTCCTCGTCCACGCCGAAGCGCGTGCGCACGACTCGCTTGCCCGATTCCAACGCGGCGGCGATCTGCGGGCGGATCCTGCGCTGACGCTCGAGCTGGCACTCGGCGTCGGCGATGATGACTTTCAGTCCCTTGTAAGCGGACGTCATCGCCTCGCGCAGCGTTTTCATCATCTCGCCCACGCGGTAGGTGTAGACGGGCTTGACCCATTCGACCCCGACACCCTTCAACGCGCGCTCGATGCTCATGTCGCCCGACTTCCACTCGGTCTGGTGGACGGAAGAGGGAATGTTCTGCGTGCCGGTCGCCGAGGTATAGCCGTTCTTCATGATGACGAGAATGCCGTCGCTTTTGTTGAACACGGCATTGGCGACGCCCGAGGTGAGGCCGTTGTGCCAGAAACCGCCGTCGCCCATGATGGTCACGGTGCGATTGCCGAACATCGGCGCGATGCCGGAATTGGACGCAAGCCCCAGGCCGTAGCCGAGCACGGTGTTGCCGATATCAAAAGGCGGCAGCGTCGCGAAGGTGTGGCAGCCGATATCGCCCGAGACGTGGAAGGCGCCGCTCTCGCGTTCCAGCAGCTTCATCGCCGAGAAAACCGGACGCTCGGGGCAGCCAATGCAGAATCCCGGAGGGCGGGCGGGGACCGGTGCGCCGAGGAGGTCGGCTGCACGCTTCTTCGCCGTCTCGATCGCCTCGAGCACACCATGGACGCCGCCGAGATCGACGCCCTCGATATGGGGCGCCATGGCAAGGACCCACTTCGCGATACCTCTGAGCACCGCTTCGCCGGTGTATTCGCCCGCCATCGGCAGGAAATCCTTGCCGTGGACCTCCGTCGGGATGCCGCTGGGTCGCAGGATCGCATGGAGCGCATCCTCGATGTAGGCGGGCTGGCCTTCCTCGACCATGAGCACCGCCGACTTGCCCGCGCAGAACGGTCTGATTTCATCCGGAAGCAGCGGGTAAGTTACGTTCAGCGCGTAGATCGGAAACCTCGACTTGCCGAACGAGTCGGCGAGGCCGAGCTGTTGCAGGGCGCGCAGCACGACGTTGTACATGCCGCCCTGGCAGATGATGCCCAGTTCACCGATGGAGCCCTCGAAGATTTCATTGAGCTTGTTCTCGCGGATGTATTGCAGAGCGGCCGGCCAGCGCACTTCCACCTTGTGCTTTTCCTGCGCGTAGGTCGCGGGCGGAAGCGAAATGCGGCCGAAGTCGAACTCCGGATTCTCGATCGCGTTGTTGAGCGAGAAGCGCGGCGCGAGGTTGTCTTTCGTCTCGAAAGTGCCGTGCAGGTGGCAGGCGCGGATCCTGAGCTCGAGCATCACCGGCGTGTTCGAGGCCTCCGACAGCTCGAATCCTTTTTCCACCATGGCGACGATGGTAGGAAGGTTAGGCCGGGGGTCGAGCAGCCAGATTTGCGATTTCATGGCGAAGGCGTGGCTGCGCTCCTGGATGATGGAGGCGCCTTCGCCGTAGTCCTCGCCGATCACCACCAGCGCGCCGCCGCGCACGCCCGCCGATGCGAGGTTGGACAGCGCGTCCGAGGCGACGTTGGTGCCGACCGTGGACTTCCAGGTTGCCGCGCCGCGAATCGGATAGTTGATCGAGGCGCCGAGCATCGCCGCCGCGCCGGCCTCCGACGCGTTGGTCTCGACATGGACGCCGAGTTCGCTCATGGTGTCGTGGGCGTCGTTCAGCACGTCCATCATGTGCGACACGGGCGCCCCCTGGTAGCCGCCGACGTAGGAAACGCCGGACTGCAGGAGCGCCTTGGTCACCGCGAGAATGCCTTCGCCGTGGAAAGTCTCGCCCGCACCGAGCTTGAGCAGCTCGACTTCCTTCTTGAATGAGCGTTCCATGTTTGCGTCTAAAATGCGCGTCCTAGACGATGACCTTGGGGAGCCACACGGCGACGGCGGGCACGAGGAACACCAGCGCGAGGACCAGCAGGCTCATGGCGATGTAGGGAATCACCGCGCGGAAGATGTGCGCCATCGTGACCTCGCGCGGCGCGACGCCTTTCATGGTCATGAGGAGCAGGCCGTGCGGCGGCAGTAGCAGCCCCAGTTGCATGCAGATGAGGAACATCACCCCGAACCACACCGTGTCGACGCCGAGCTTCTGCACCAGCGGCATGAAGATCGGCAGCGTGATCAGCATCATGCTCACCTGTTCGACGAACAGACCGAGGAAGATCAGCACCAGCATCATCGCAGCGATCAGGCCCATTGGCGGGAGCCCGAGCTTTCCGATCGACTCTACCACGCCGTTGCTCGCCCCGGAGAAGGACAGGATCTGCGAGAAGGTCATCGCGCCGAGGATGATGAACAGGATCATCCCCGAAATGCTCGCCGTGCCGCGCAGCGCCCGCAGGAGATTCTGGAAGGAGAGCGCCCGATAGGCGGCGGCGAGCAGGAT
>DATDGA010000036.1:0-29227 GCA_036522335.1 Burkholderiales bacterium | reverse complement strand
GGCAAGGGCGGTAAGCAAGGCGGGAGGCGACGAGTCGGTCTGGCCGCTGCGCTTGCACACGTTGTTCGCGTTGCAATACTTCCTGTCGACCAGACTCGAAGTGACGTCGGTGTTGCCGCCGACGGTCCCGTAGGCGTCGTTCGGGACCGACGTGGGGGTGAGCGTGCCGCTCGGCGGATTGATGTGCGGCTGGCCGTTGGAGTCGATGCCGACGAGGTAGCTGAAGTTCGGATCGTAGGCGACGCCGTTCATTGCGAATTCGCCGCCGGCGCTGTACGGTGGGTCCCCTACGAGGCAATTCGTGGTGCCGGCGGTACTCGTGGTGCCGGCGGCACTGTCGGTCATGCAGGGGTTGTTCGCCGTGTTGCTCGTGGGCGGATTCACATAGTCCGGGATGAAATCCCACGCCATGCTCCCCGAGTTGTCGAGCGTGAACAGCAGATTCGGCAGGATGTTGCCGCCGACCGAAGCGAGCGGCACCGTGGAGATGTCCGTGACTCCGGCGAATGCCGGCTGCATCGCGAGATTCGCGGCGAGCGCGTAGGCGATCAGGCGCCGGATCGATGGGGCAGGGTTGCGTTTCATGGTTGTGCTCCTTCTGAGGCGGGCGCGTTCTAGTTGAACGCCCTCACCATGGTTTGCACGATCGAAATCGAGTTGCGCGGTCCGACGGCCTTCGCCGTCACGCGGTAGTGGATGGCCGGCTGTGTGGTATGGCTGTCCGTCGGCCGGGTCTGGTCGTAGCCCTGCAGGGTCAGAGCCGCCGTGGAAAGCGTCGACGCGCAGCTGGTCGTGTTGGGGTCGCCCGCGGCGGCGCACATGCGGTGAACGATGTAGTACACCACGTTGCCGCCGGCGTCGAGGGCGCCGGCGTTCAACTTCGCCGCCCCGACCCAGTTGTTCTGGTCGTACCAGTCGTAGTCGCTTGCGGCGACGTTTGCGTAGTAACCGGCCGCGGCGTTTGCGGGGGTGTTCGGGTTGAGAATAGTCGGGTCGAGATTCGCATTGAGCCAGTTCACGCCGGCCTGGATTCCCTGGTCGGCCGCATTGACCGAAGCTTGCCGCAGCCCGATGTTGCCAGCCAGGATGGTCGCCGTGTCCACCGAACGCATTGTCGCGATGCCGGCGAGCGTCATCGCGACCAGCACGATGAGCGCGATGATCAGCATCGTTCCGCCTTGACGGCCGCGCGAAAGCGGAGCGCGAGCGCGTCTGGAGAACGAACGGGAAAGAACGGATTGGGTTTTCATGTCAACTCGACTTCCATATCCAGTTGCGCAGCGGAATGGTGGTCTCGAACACGCGATAGCGGTAGCAAGTCCAACTGTCCGGAGCGGCCACGCTCGCGCTTACATCGAGCCGCGTCTTGTACCCGAACGTAGCCGCCCACGGAGTGCCCGTCCACTGCGGCTCGGCGGTAACGGGGGTAGCGTCGCACGGGTCGGTGAGTTTCCCCGAGGAGGGCTTCTCCGGCAACGCGCTGCGCGACACGATGGCGATCCGCACGGCGATGAGCCTGTTCCAGGGCACAGGGGCCAATGCATTGAAGGTGGCGGCATCCACATAGCGGTCTACGATGCCGTCACCCGCCACGACCGGGACGACGTTACTAGGCACGGTCAAGTCGGTGTTGCCGTCATCCAGCCCGTAGAGCGCGCGCATGTGCACGATGTTGTCGGCGATCGAGCTGACGGCCGGTTGCCCGGTGCTGTCGATCTGGAATTGAGACGCCACCGTCAGGCTGCCGTTTGCGATGGCGTAAAAGTTGTAGACCGGCAGATCGATGGGCGCGGTTCCGCTCGGAGGCGCGCCCGGGGGCACATAGTAGAGGTTGCCCAGGTTGAATACGCGCGACGAGGCATTCTTGACGTCGTTGTACTCGACACCCAGCCCTCCGGGCCTGTTGAATCTGGGAGTGTGACTGACCGCTCCGCTCAAGTACGCGGTGGTTACATGGTTGAGAATATTCGAAGTGACGCCTGGGCTGGTGTACTCCATGACCGAGCACTTCTTCGCCGGAACCGCGTTGATCTGGCCCAAGAGGAGCAAGTCGCCAGGGGTGTACCCGTACGGGTTGGTGACGTTCAGCGCATCGGCGCCGTTCCCGCCGACCGCCATGTCCGATGCAAGCGGCACGCTGCCCGAGGCCTGGGGTTGCGAACCGTAGAGCACGCTGATCTGGTCCGGCGTCGTGCTTGCGGCCCCGGAAGTGATGGACACCGGAGCGAGCTTCATGGTGACGCCGGCGGGCGGGAAATTCTGGGTCGTGCGCTTAAGGTCCCATCCGATGATGTCGCAGCCGGCGTAGGCAGTGTCGTTGAATCCCATTCCAGCGTTCTTGAAATCGCGCTCCATGGTATAGAGCGCGATCACGCCGTTCTGCTGGGCGTCGCCGCCGCTCGTGGTGCTGCGCTTGATGCCCTCGGACACCTCGAACACCTGGAAGATGATGATCATGCCGATCAGCCCGATCACCATGGCGACCATCAGCTCCACCATGCTGAAGCCGCGCTCGGAAAAGTGATATCGGGAGGCGCGCATGGTTCAGACCGGGTTCGGATAGACGTAGGCGATCACGGTGTGGCTGTGCGCGGGCAGCCCCTGCGTTACCTCTTCCGGGAGCCGCCACTTGATGACAATCTGCACGGTCGCTCCCGTCGCTGCCGCCGGCGCTGCCGGCACAGGGTTGGTCAGCGTCACGGTCGGAGGCTGGTTCGCGCCGTCCGGTAGCCGGGATTGCACCTTGGCGACCCATGTCGCGACTCTCGGGTCCGTTCCCGAGGTGGCGTATTTGCCGATATTTCCGTTGTCGGTCCACATTTGCGCGATCAGCTCCTGCGCCAGGAACGCGGCCTCGCTTCTGTACCTGGCCATGGTCACGTCCTTGATCGCCACGCCCTGCATTCCGACCACGGCGAGGATGCCGATCGAGAAAATGAGGATCGCAATCAAGGCCTCGATCAGCATCACTCCGCGTTCGCGCCTCGAAGACCTGAACCGCATATTCATGCGCATGTGCTTTCCTCCAAATCCAGTCATGGCCACGCCGGACAGCCGCGCGGATCGGTCACCGCCAGGGCCGGATCGCACATGCGGGTGCTTCCGCCTGAAGTGACGATGATGCGCAGCGGCCGCGCCGCGCTGGCGGGGATTTTGGTATTGGTCACGTCGATCTTGACGATGCTCGCCGTGGCGTCGGCGTTGGGGACGACGTTCCCCAGCGCCGCGAAAGTCACCGTGCTGGCGGCCACCGGGTTCTGAGCAGCCGGGAGGGGCGGCAGGAACACGGATGTCGCCTGCGCGTTGGGGGAACCTTCGGCGCTCGAGCGGCTTTGGAGAATCAGACCTGGAGGCGCGAGGGTCGCCCCATCGCAATTGCTGGTGGGATCGGCGAGGCTCACCACCCAGCTGACCGAGACCGGGGCGGTGATGGAGTCAGTCGACAGGACGCAATTCGTGGTCAGGTCGGAGACGAGCTGGAAGCGCACCGGGGTGTTCTGGCGCACCGCTTCGGCGCGCGCCACCTGCAGGCCGTTGAGCGTGGCCTCGGCGGCGGCGCGGATCTGCTGATTCTGCAGCCATTCGGCGAAACCGGGCGCACCGAGTGAGATCAGCACGCCCAGCACCACCAGCGAGATCATGATCTCGATGAGGTTGAAGCCGCGCGGCGCGGAGCGCGGTTTCAGCACTGGCCGCCCCTCTTGGTGGTCCAGCAGGTCAGGTTGGCGGCATATCCGGCGCTATCCATCGGCGATCCCGAAGTCACGGTAGTGGCGCGCACGTTGCCTTCATTGATGGTGAACGTGATGCCGGTCATGGTGGCGTCGGTGGCCGAGCCGCCGACGGCTGTGATCGTGTACGTGGTCGGCGTAAGCCCGCAGGGGGCGACGATGGTGAAATACTTCAGGGCCGGCAGCGGCACGCTCGAGCCTGCGGTGCACGGAGCCGCCACGGCGGCTCCGGGGGAAATATAGGTTCGGTTGTCCTGGAAGTACTGCTCCATCTTGGTCCGCATGGCGAGCAGATTGGAGGTCGCTTCCTGGATCTTGCCCCGCCTCACATAGTCCGTGTAATTTGGGATGGCGATCGCTGCCAGGGTCGCAATGATCGCGACCGTGATCATCAACTCGATCAGAGTGAAACCGGAGTGGCGTTGCATGAGAAACCCCCTTTTGTGTGCGTCAATGATAGGAACCCGGGAGGTCGGCGGCAAACCTCGCCGACGAGCGGCGGAAATTCCGGTACGGACGGCGTCCGCGCCCGGATTCTAGCGGAATTAGTTCACGTTCCCGGAGCTCCGCCGGCTCCAGGCATGGCCTCCGATATACGGGACCGCGCTCGCTTGCGCCTCCCGAACCGGGTCGCGAATTAGACACAGTCCAAGGGCTCGTCTAGAATGCCTTGCATGAAAAAGCCGCACCAACGTGAAACCATCGCCGGACGGCTGCGCAGCCACGGCATCGCGCCGACCCACCAGCGCATGGAGATCGCGCACGTGCTCTTCACGCGAGGCGAGCACCTTTCGGCGGACCAGATCCTGTCTCTGGTGAACTCCCGCTATTCCGAGGTATCGAAAGCCACGGTCTACAACACTCTGAAGCTGTTTCTGGAGAAAAAGCTGGTCCGGGAACTGGTCGTCGATCCGGCCAAGATCGTCTACGATCCGAATACCGAACCGCATCACCACCTGTACGACGTCGTGACCGGAAGGCTCACCGACATTCCCGCGGACAAGATCCGCGTGACGGGCTTGCCGCCGCTGCCCCCGGGAACCGTCGCCGAAGGCGTGGACATCATCATCCGCACGCGCCCGCAATCCTGAGAAAAGTCCGGGAGAAGTCCCCGATCCCGGGAAAGGCCGCAGGGGCCGCTGATATAATGCGCGCGCACCCTCGCGCGCACGCAGGCTGGCGTAGCTCAGCTGGTAGAGCAACTGATTCGTAATCAGTAGGTCGGTGGTTCGAGTCCACTCGCCAGCACCACCTGAGGACTCTCGGCCAGAGCCGACGCCTCATCCGGCGGCGAGCGAGACTGGGAGGCACGATGAAACTGTTCGGGGGCGACAAGTCCGATCATCCCCTGGCCGACGCCAAGGAGGCCCGGAAGATCCTCGACGCCATTCCCGCGGGCGACCCCTTCAAGGCGCTGGAAGACCTCAACCACTGGCTGGAGTCGGTCCGTACCTGGGAGAACTTCAAGCCCGAGCACCGCGCCCAGACCGTGCAGATGGTCGATGAAGCCGCGCAGGCTCACCTGCGCAAATTGCAGCGCGAATACCTCTCCTCGTCGCGCCTGTCGAAGTTCCAGGAAAACCGGATGTGGGCCGCGATTCGAGAATCGTACCGGCAATCTGCGATCGCGTTCGCGACCTGCGTCGACCACTATGCGACCGGCAAGAAAGGCTGGGAAGACCTCAAGCAGAGCATGCCGCTTCTCACCGTGCGCGCGCTGCTCGCGCTCGCCGCGCAGATGAAGTGGCAGTACGTGCGCTACGGGCCCCCCGACGCTCCCCTTTGGGAAATGATCGGGAAGATCTTCGCGCTTGCGGAGAACCGCAAATACGCACAGGCGAAGGTGGTCGCCTACCCGGGCGTGGCAGGCGAGACTTCGACCGAGCAGGAATTCCTCAAAGTGCTGACGCTGGCGGCGTCCTCTCCGGACAGCCTGCTGCCGGTCGAGATCGATTTGGCGGAGCGCTTGATCGCGCATCTTGCCGGATCGTTCAAGCTCGCGAGCAGTCCCCAACCCGACACCGTTTACTGCTTCGATCTTGCCAATCGCGAGCCGCCGGTGCGTCTCGTGCATCTTCCGCACCGCGCACCGACGCTCAGGTATTTTGCGGCGGCAGGCGCGATGAAGGAGATCGAGAAGCTGATTCAGGCGGTGAAATCCACGAACGCGGTGCCGTCCCACCTCGGTCTGGGCGGCAGCGATGAACCGGAGGTGGTGCTCGACGTTCTCAATCATCTCGCGCTCTACTGGTCCTCTCAGCCGCCGGAGAGGAAAGCACCGCGTCACAGAGTCAAGTCGCGCCTGGCCGTCACTTTCGGCTTCGACGGCGTGCTTGCGGCGCTCGATCCTTCAGGCGAGATACCGTTCGACGAGAGCAAGGTGGAGACCTGGATCGTCGAGAATGTAAGCGCCGGAGGTTTCGGGGCCAGCGTCCCGCAGATCAAGGGCGACGGGCTGAAAATAGGCTGCTTGCTCGGGCTGCAGCCCGAAGGCGGCACCAACTGGGTCGTAGGCATCATTCGCCGGTTCCAACGCGAATCGCCGCAGCAGGGAACCGTCGGGATCCAGACCCTGGCGCGGGCCGCGCTACCGGTGCAGGTGAAGTTGCAGAGTGGACAGATGGGAACGAGCAAGGACGCGGAAACGGCGATCCTGCTCAATCCGCTCGATGGCGCCGCCGAGGCGCAACTGCTGCTGCGAAGCGCTGTCCTCCTTGAAGGCCAGAATCTCGAGCTTCAACGGAACGGTCAGCTCCGTTTGCTGCTGCCGATCGGGGTGAAGGAGCTTGGCGAGGACTACGAGCTGGTGCGCTTCCGCCAGATGATCCGCGACACGCGGGAATAAGGCGTACCCCTTCCGGCTCAGGGGCCGAGGACCTTGCGCAGCCAGGCACCGATATCGGCAAGTTCCTCGGGACACACCGCGTGAGGCATCCGGTATTCGCGCCACTCCACGGCGTAACCGAGCGATTGCAGCAGAGCGCGCGACTCTTGCGCCCGGCCGAAGGGAATGACCGGGTCCTGGGTTCCATGCGCCATGAAAATCGGCACGTCGCGGTTGGCGGGATTCGCTTCCATTGCAAGTTTTTCCCCGATCGGGACGTAAGTCGACAGCGCCATGATTCCGGCGATGTGCTCGGGGTGGCGCAATCCGGTTTGCAGCGCGATCGCGCCCCCTTGCGAGAATCCCGCGAGCACCAGCTGCTCCGGCGCGGTGCCGCGCTGCTTTTCCCGGGCGATCAAGGTCTCGATCGAAGCCTGCGAGGCGCGCACGCCGCGTTCGTCCTCGCGCCGGATCGCTCCGTCGGTGATGTCGTACCAGGCGCGCATGCGCATGCCCCCGTTGATCGTCACGGGCTGCACCGGAGCATGAGGAAAGACGAAGCGGATCGCGCGTTTGGGCAAGCTTAGCTCGGGCACGATCGGCGCGAAATCATTGCCGTCGGCGCCCAGGCCGTGCAGCCAGATGACGCTGGCCGAAGGGTGTTTACCGGTTTCGATCTCGATGGCGTCGAGAGAATCGGGCATCTGTCGGGACCTTGGACGAGGTTTTTACGGCGATGGACGCGAAAGGAACCTGCCGATTCTTCCTCGCGTGCTTCGGGCTCTTTGCATCTACTTCTGTTTGGGACGGATCGCGGACTTCGGCCGGAAGGCCTTCACCGTTTCCTCGCGGGTCTCGATGTAAGGCCCGCCGATGAGATCGATGCAATAAGGAACGGCGGCGAAGATCCCGGCGACGATCTGCTTGCCGTCTTCACCTTTCAGGCCTTCGAGCGTCTCGCGGATCGATTTCGGCTGGCCCGGAAGATTGATGATGAGCGAGCGCTTGCGCACGACCGCGACCTGTCTCGAAAGAATCGCCGTCGGTACGAACTCGAGGCTGATCCTCCGCATCTGCTCGCCGAAGCCAGGCATGAGCTTGTCGCCTATGGCAAGCGTGGCCTCGGGCGTGACATCGCGCGGCGCGGGCCCCGTGCCTCCGGTGGTGAGCACCAGGTGGCAGCCGTGGCGGTCGACGAGCTCGGCGAGCGTAGCTTCGATCGCCGGCTGTTCGTCTGGAATGAGCCGCGTCTCCGTGCGCCACGGGCTCGCCAGCGCGCGCGCGAACCATTCCTGCAGCGCCGGAATGCCTTCGTCCTTGTATACGCCGCTCGAAGCACGGTCGCTGATCGACACCAGTCCGATGAGCAGTTCGTCGCCCGCACTCGTCATGGGCGCAAGTATAGTTGGCGTTGCAGCTGCAGGATAGTAGCGAAGCTCCCTAGCTGGTGTCGTCCGCGGTTTCGGACCGCGTAACGATTTCCCTCAAAGTCCTGAACAGTTCGCGATACGCGCGTAGCGGCTTGTCTGCGCTGCGCTCCTCGCGGGCCTTGCGCGCGAGGGTGCGCAGGTGCTGGGTGTCGATGCCTGGATGGGCTTGCGCGAGTGCTCCGATGGCGCTGTCGTCCTCGAGCAATTCGTCGCGCCAGCGCTCGATCCGGCGAAGCCGCGCGGTCTCCTCGGCCGAGACCCCATCCCAAGTCTTGAGTTTTTCACGGATCGGATCCGCGTCGACCCGGCGCATGAGCCGGCCGATGTACTGCAGCTGGCGCCGCTTCGCTTCGTGCTTCGTGATGGTCCGCGCCTGCTCTACCGCGTCGCGCAGGTATTCCGGCAGCGTGACCGCTGCGAGCTGTTCGGGGTTGAGCTCGACCAGGCGCTCACCGAGCGCCTGCAGCTCGTGCATGGCGCGCTTGCGCTGGGTCTTGCTGGGTTTTTCCTCTTCCTGCACGTTCCAAGGGAGAAACGGTAAGCTGATATCATAGCGTCTTTCCCGCAGCGTTCCCCGCAGCGTCCCGCATGGCCCAGGCCCGCTTTTCGCACGATCCAGCCGCGCTGAGATCCATCGCAGCCGACGCTCTGGCGCATGCCAGGGAAAAAGGCGCGAGCGCCTGCGAGGTCGAAACCTCCGACGGCTATGGCCAGACCGTCACCGTGCGCAAGGGCGAAGTCGAGACCACCGAAGACAACCGCGACAAGAGCCTCGCCGTTTCCGTCTATCTCGGAAAGCAGAAGGGCTACGCCAGCACGGCCGATTTTGCGCCGCGTGCGATCCGCGACACGGTCGAAGCAGCCCTGACGATCGCGCGCTTCACCGCTCCGGACGAATGCTCGGGGCCCCCCGATCCGGAGGAGCTGGCGCGGGATCCGCAGGACCTCGATCTCTTTCATCCGTGGGATCTGCCCGTCGAGCGAGCGATCGAGATCGCACGGAGCTGCGAAGCCGCCGCGTTTCGCCTGGACAAACGCATCGTGAACTCCGAGGGTGCCAGCGTTTCCTGCCAGCAGTCGCACTTCGCGCTCGCCAACAGTCACGGCTTCATGGAAGGATTTCCCACCTCGCGCCACTCCCTGTCGTGCGCCGTGATCGCCTCCGAGGACGGTCGGATGCAGCGCGACGACTGGTATGTGTCGCAGCGTTCGGAGCGCGATCTTGCAAACCCCGAGACCGTCGGTGACTACGCCGGCAGGCGCGCGCTCGCGCGCCTGCGGAGCCGCAAGATCGGAACGGTGCAGGCATCGGTGCTGTTCGAGGCGCCGTCGGCCAACGGACTCATCAGCCAGTTCGTTGCGGCGGTGAGCGGCGGCAGCCTCTACCGCAAGGCATCGTTTCTGCTCGACAGCCTCGGCAAGGCAGTTTTCTCGCCCATCGTCAATCTCATCGAGCGACCGCATCTGCGCCGTGGACAGGCGAGCTCCTGGTTTGACGACGAGGGCGTCGCCACGCGCGACCGCGACGTGGTCAAGAACGGCGTATTGCAGGGCTATTTTCTCGGCAGCTATTCGGCGAGAAAGCTCGGCATGAAGACCACCGGAAGCGCCGGAGGCAATCACAACCTGATCCTCGAAGGCGGTGCGCTCGATTTTCCCGGGCTGGTCCGAAAAATGGGCCGCGGCCTGCTGGTCACCGAGCTCATGGGGCATGGCCTGAATCTCGTCACCGGCGACTACTCGCGCGGCGCTGCGGGCTACTGGGTCGAGGGCGGCGAGATCCGGTACCCGGTCGAGGAAATCACGATCGCGGGAAACCTGCGCGACATGTTCCGTTCGATCGTCGCGGTAGGCAGCGACGCGCTCACGCGCGGCTCGCGTACTACCGGCTCGATACTCATCGACGGAATGACCATTGCAGGAAACTAGAAGGCCCGTCGGCTGAGCGTATAATCGGCCGGGATTTTCCACCTTGAGGAGGGTATCCATGAAAAGACGCGAATTCATCAAGAGCGCCGGGCTGGGTGCGGCCGCGGGCGCGGCAGTGCTCACCGTGGCCCAGGCAAAGGCACAACAGACTTCCGGCCTGCCCAGTCTCCAGTGGCGCCTGGCCGCAAGCTGGCCGAAGAGCCTGGACACGCTGTTCGGCGGCGCCGATCTGGTTGCGAAGCGCGTCGGCGAGATCACCGATGGCAAGTTTCAGATTCGCGCCTTTGCGGCGGGCGAGATCGTACCCGCGCTGCAGGTGCTCGACGCGGTCCAGGCCGGGACGGTGGAGCTCGGACACACTGCGACCTACTACTACTTCGGCAAGGACCCCACATTCGCGCTCGGAACCGCGGTCTGCTTCGGCATGAACACGCGCCAGCAGAATGCCTGGTGGTACGTGGGTGGCGGAAAAGAAGCGATGGCACCGCTATTCAGCGAGTACGGCTGCGTCGCTCTCCTCGCGGGCAACACCGGCTGCCAGATGGGCGGCTGGTTCCGCAAGGAGATCAAGTCGGTCGCAGATCTCAAGGGACTCAAGTTCCGCATTGGCGGCATGGCGGGGTTGGTGCTCGCCAAGCTCGGCGTGGTGCCGCAGTTGATCGGCGCGCCGGACATCTATCCGGCGCTCGAGAAGGGAACGATCGACGCGGCCGAATGGGTCGGCCCCTACGACGACGAGAAACTCGGCTTCAACAAGGTCGCCAAGAACTACTACTACCCCGGATTCTGGGAAGGCGGGCCGATGTTGATGACGCTCGTCAACGAAAAGAAGTGGAACGAGCTGCCCAAGGCCTACCAGTCCGCGCTCATGGCGGCCTGCGGCGAGGTGACCTCCTGGATGCCGGCAAAGTACGACGAGCTGAATCCGCAGGCGCTGCGCCGGCTGATCGCGAGCGGCACCAAGCTACGGCCTTTCCCGAGGTCGGTCATGGAGGCGGCGGAAAAGGCTTCGTATGAGCTCTACGATGAACTGAAGGCGAAGAGCAAGCACTGGGCCGCGGTCTATCCCCAGTGGAAAAAATTCCGCGACGAGCAGTTCCTATGGTTCCGCGTCGCGGAGCAGACCTACGACAACTATACGTTCAACTCCAAGATCGGCAGTACGGCGGCGGGCAAGCCGGCCGCCAAAGCAGCGACCAAGAAGGGCTGACGGGATTGCCCGGCAGGAAGGATGAAAAACCCCGCTTCGGCGGGGTTTTTATTTCTGCGGTGTGCTGAAGTCGGGTGGTGTTTCGCTTTCACCGTCCTTCTGGTTCTCTTCCTGATCCTTCTGGAAATCCGACTGCGGAAGCTCGATCTGGATCGAATTCGGGTCCACGGTCGAGGGCTTGTCCAGGAAAGCCGTGACCAGGCTCGGCCAGAAGATGACTATGCCGACCATGATGAGCTGCAGCACTACCCACGGGATCGCGCCCCAGTAGATTGCCGAGCTCTTCACCTCTTTCGGCGCGATCCCTCGCAGGTAGAAGAGTGCGAAGCCGAACGGCGGGTGCATGAACGAGGTCTGCATGTTCACGCATAGCAGCACGCCGAACCAGATAAGGTCGATGCCGAGCTTGGCGGCCACCGGCGCGAGCAGAGGAACGATGATGAAGGCGATCTCGAAGAAATCGAGGAAAAACGCCAGGAAAAACACGAACACATTGACGAATACCAGGAAGCCCACCTTGCCGCCCGGCAAGCCGGTCAGCAAATGTTCGATCCAGAGATCGCCGTCCACACCGCGGAACACGAGCGTAAATATAGTCGAGCCAATCAGGATGAATATCACCATCGCGGTGATGCGCATCGTCGACTGGGACGCCTGTACGATCAGGCCGCGCAGCGCGCCAATCGTCACCGCTTCCCACATCACCAGCGCCAGTCCGATGTAGAACGCGATGAACAGCGGCGCCCGGGCCGTGCCGAGGAAACTGTCCGCCGCCGCGACCAGCGCCTTGGGCATCCATTCGTCCTGCCACAGCGCAAAGGCCGGAAGCCCCAGCACCGTAATCGCGACGAGCGCGACCCAAGCGGCGACCTTCCCGCGCCTGGAAAACTCCGGGCGATGCAGGACGGCGAGCACGATCGCGCCAACCATGCCCATCGCGCCGCCCTCCGTCGGTGTCGCCAGACCGAGGAAGATCGTGCCGAGCACCAGGAAAATCAGCACCAGCGACGGGACGATTCCCCACAGGCATTTCTTGATCAGCGGCCAGCCGCTCATCGCGCGGGACTCGGCCGGTATTCCGGGGACCCACTGCGGCTTGACGAAGCTCACGATGAGCACGTACAGGCAGAACAACAGTACCTGGATCAGGCTCGGGCCCCAGGCTCCGGCGTACATGTCGCCGACGGAGCGGCCCAGCTGATCGGCGAGAACGATCAGGACGAGCGAGGGCGGAATGAGCTGCGTGATGGTGCCCGAGGCAGCGATGACGCCGGTCGCGAATTTCATGTCGTAGCCGTAGCGCATCATCACCGGCAGCGAAATGAGGCCCATCGCGATTACCGAGGCGGCCACGGTTCCGGTGATGGCTCCGAGAATCGCGCCGACGACGATGACGGCGTAGCCGAGGCCGCCTCGCACCGGGCCGAAAAGCTGGCCGAGCCCGTCGAGCAGGTCCTCGGCAAGTCCGCAGCGCTCGAGGATCGAGCCCATGAGCGTGAAGAACGGGATCGCGAGCAGGGTATCGTTCGCCATGATTCCGAACACGCGTTCAGGAAGCGCCTGCATGAGGCTGAAGTCGAAAAAACCCTCGCGGATCGCGATGAAGCCGAACGATAGTCCGACCGCGGCGAGCGAGAACGACACCGGATAGCCGATCAGCATGAAGATGACCAGCCCCGCGAACATCAGGGGCGCCATCATTTCATGGGGAATCAAGCAGCGGCTCCTTCGCGGTCGTTCAGCTTTACCGCAGCGGCTTCTTCGCGGTCGTGCACCGTCATTGCAGCGGTCTCTCGTAGTGCAGGTCGGCTTTCATGTGGCCGGTGAGCATCGCGATCCGCTTGATCAGCTCCGAGATTCCCTGCAGGCTCAGCAGGGCGAACCCGAGCGGAAGAAAAATCTTGATCGGCCAGCGGATCAGGCCGCCGGCGTTGCCGGAGATCTCGTTTTCCACCCACGAGTTGTGGAACACCGGCCACGACAGGTAGCAGAGGATCAGCGTGGCCGGCAGCAGGAACAGGAATCCGCCGAAGATATCGACCCAGATCTGGCCGCGCGTCGGCAGGTTGCTGTACACGATATCCACGCGAACATGTTCGTTCCGGTTCAGCGTATACGAGGCGCCGAGCATGACCAGGGCGCCGAACATGTACCACTGGATTTCCAGCCAGGCATTGGAGCTGATGCTGAAGGCGTAGCGGGAGAACGCATTGCCGGCGCTGATCAGGCATGACAGCAGCACCAGCCAGTTGGCGATGATGCTGAGACGTGCGTTCGCAGTATCGATGAGACGCGAAACGGAGAGCGCGAATTTCACTTGGGTCTCCTCCGCTCTTTTCAGGGTGACGGTGTCGCGGCGGGGAAGCTTGTGTTATATGGATGCCGCATCTTCCCCAAGGCGGCGCAGCCCCGACCCCTTGCGCCAGCGTCGCATTGTCCACCATGGGCGCCGGTTTGGCAAAGCTCGTTCCGGGGCCGGGCTCCTGGGGGGACGGCCGTCGGTGTCGCGTAGACTTTGTCTAAGTCCCAGACTAATATATCGCGGTCGCATACAACTAACTAATAATGCATGTCCAGACTAGGAGGAGGTTCCATGGTTTCTTTTATCGTCAACGGCAGTCCGGCTTCGGTCGACATGCCCGCCGACACGCCCTTGCTCTGGGCCCTGCGCGATCACCTGGGCCTGACCGGGACCAAGTTCGGATGCGGCGTGGCGCAATGCGGTGCCTGCACTGTACACGTCGAAGGCAATCCAACGCGCGCCTGCGTCACGCCGATCTCGGCGGTCGCGGGCAAGAAGATCACCACCATCGAGGGCCTGTCGCCTTCCGGCGATCACCCGCTGCAGAAGGCCTGGATCGCAGAGCAGACGCCGCAGTGCGGCTACTGCCAGTCCGGGCAGCTCATGACCGCCGCGGCGCTTCTCGCCAAGAACAAGAAGCCCACGCGCGAGCAGATCGTGGAGCACATGAAGGGCAATATCTGCCGCTGCGGGACCTACAACAAGATCATCGCCGCGATCCAGCGCGCGGCGACGGAAGCCTGAGGAGGACCCCATGAACCAAACTACAACGCAAAACGAGTGGGTCCTCGGATTCGAGGACTTCGCCTACCGGGGTGTTTCGCGCCGCGCCTTCTTTCTGTCCGGCGCGGGAGTCGCGTTCGGCGTCGCGTTCGGCGGAACGCTCGCCGGAATTTCAGAGGCGTTCGCGCAGTCGGGCGAGTTTGCGCCGAACGGCTGGGTGCGCGTCGCCACCGACGGCACCGTCACCATCTATTCGCCGGCCGCCGAGATGGGGCAGGGTGTGATGACCTCGATGCCGCTCCTGCTCGCCGAAGAAATGGATCTCGACTGGGGCAAGGTCAAGGTCGAGCAGGCGCCCACCAATCCCAAGATATTCGGCAATCCGCGCTTCGGCGGCGGCATGACCACGGGTGCGAGCCGCACCACACAAGGGTACTACGACGTGATCCGCCTCGCCGGCTTGCAGGCGCGCCTGATCATGGTGCAGGCCGCAGCCGACAAGTGGGGCGTTCCCGCTTCCGAAGTGAGCACCGAGCCGCACGCGGCAGTGCATCGC
Source organism: Burkholderiales bacterium (assembly GCA_036522335.1). Taxonomy (GTDB): domain Bacteria; phylum Pseudomonadota; class Gammaproteobacteria; order Burkholderiales; family SG8-39; genus VBDM01. The sequence continues at coordinate 14,522 of DATDGA010000036.1, read as the reverse complement.
GCTTCGGGCAGACGCCTGGGCTACGGGGAGATCGCGTCTTTCGCCAAGGTGCCGGCGGAAGCGCCGAAAGTGGACAAGGCGCAGCTCAAACCGATGAGCCAGCATCGTCTTATCGGCAAGGACGTCGGCCGCGTGGACGTACCGAGCAAAGTGGTCGGTCAGGCCGTCTACGGTATCGACATTCGCTTGCCGGGAATGCTGTACGGCGCGGTGCTGCGCACGCCGGTGCAGGGTGAGAAGCCGGAGAAGATCGACGACGGCGCTGCATTGAAAGTGCCCGGAGTGGTGAAGGTCGTACCGCTGCCCTACGGCGTGGGCGTGGTTGCAGAAAACTACCCTGCCGCGAAGAAGGCGAAAGCGCTGCTCAAAGTCGAATGGAGCAATACCGCCAAGGCGCGGGCCTACAGTTCCAGCAAGATCATCGCCGAGTATGCGGCGCGCGCAAAGAACGTCGACGACGCGAGCGGGGTCGATTTCATCAAGGAAGGCGACGCCAAGGGGGCGATGGCGGGCGCGGCGAAAACGATCAACGCCACGTTCACCACCGAGCACGTGGCGCACGCCTGCATGGAACCGATGAACGCGACTGCGCTCGTCACCGGCGACAAGATCGAGGTCTGGGCGCCCAGCCAGTCGCCGTTCTTCATTTTCCTTGCGACCACGATCGGCCTGGGCTACAAGCCGGAAAACGTCACCAGCCATATCACCTTGCTCGGCGGGGGCTTCGGCCGGCGCGTCGAGGCCGACTACGTCGTCGACGCCGGAATTCTCGCCAAGGCGATGGAAGGCAAGCCGGTGAAAGTCGTGTGGAGCCGCGAAGACGATATCCAGAACGACAAGTATCGTCCTATCGTGGCGCAGCACGTCGTTGCCGGGCTCGATGCACAGGGCAAGCTGATCGCGCTCAGGCACCGCCTGGTCGGCGAATCGATCTATGCGCGTGCCGCGCCGCCGATTTTCCAGCAGGCCGGCGGAAAGGACCAGCCGTTCTGCGAGGGCTCGGAGATCAAGTACCACGTTCCCAACCACCTGGTCGAGTACCTGCGCGAGCAGCGCGGCGTGCAGGTCGGCTTCTGGCGCGCGGTGGGCGGCGGCTACACCAAATTCGCGCTCGAGACCGTGGTCGATGAATGCGCGCGCGTGGCGAAGAAAGACCCGCTCGAATACCGCATGGAGCTCCTGGAAAAGCAGCCGCGGGCCCGCAGGGTAATCGAAGAAGTCGCGCAGATGGCCGACTGGAAGAAGAAGAGGCCGGCCGGCCGTGCGCTCGGGTTCGCGTACTCCGACATGTGGAACGTGCATCTCGCGACCATCGTGGAGGTTTCGGTGGACCGCAAGACCGGCAAGATCCGCGTGCACGAAGTCTGGGGCGTGGTCGATCCGGGAGTCGCCGTGCAACCGAGGAACATCGAGGCGCAGATCGAGTCCGCGACGATGTACGGAATAAGCCATGTGTTGATGGAGCGCATCACCTTCAAGGATGGCGCGGTCGTGCAGTCGAACTTCCATGACTATCCGGTGTTGCGCATGAACGAGGCGCCCATCGTCCACACCAAAGTCATCCCGACGGACAACTATCCGGGCGGCATCGGCGAGGTGGGGCTCACGACCATACCGCCGGCGGTGGCGAACGCTGTGTTCGCGCTCACCGGCAAGCGGTTGAGAAGCCTGCCGTTCGACCAGAAGCTGCTGAAGGCTTAGAAACTGCTGTAGCGCGGAAGCCCCGGCTCGCGGCCGGGGCTTTTTTTTTCATCGATGGAACGCCGCCGCCGTTCTTCGCCCCCGAGGAAGTCCGCACCGAGCTCTGCCGGTCGTCCTCAGCGCCCACGCTTGACCCTGCTGACAATCTCCTCGCGCACATCGGTAATCTCACGCGCGCGCGACGCCCTGGCGCCGTCGCAATGCTCCGTCCGCGGACAATGCGTGCTGCGCGGGCAGATGATGCGCGCGGGAACCGACAGCGCATCCTCGACCCAGGCGATGTTCAGTACCCTGGCCGCTCCCTGGATCGCCTCGGCGGCGGCTTTGGGAATTCTCGCTTCGCCGTGGTGATGCAGGCATTCGTCGGTGACGCTCGCGACGATATCGTCGGCGGCTACGCCGTGCGAGCGCAGCGCCGGCGCGAGGTCGATCCCCACCGACAGCACGTGGGGATTGCCCGCCATGTCGTTGGCGCGCCGCGAGTGGCAGCAATACAGCAGGGATTGATCGCCGTCGCGCAGCACGGAAATCTGCGAGCCGCGATCGGCACCGCGGTTCTCGGCGAGCATGCGAAAGACAGCCCACTGCGGGCAGGGGTCGGTGACTTGCGCCATGTTGCCCCAGGGCAGCGGGATGCCGTTGCCGCGATACACGGCGCGCAGGTACCCGGGCGGATAGGCATCGAAAAAATGCCAATACGGATACGGTGAAACTTTCGTCATGCGCCGCATCACCACCGCCGGGGTGAGCTCGATCTTTTCCCCGGCTTCGACCCGGTATGACTCGCGGGTCAGGAAGCGCCGGAACGGGACCTTGGGACACAAGAGGGCCCCCGCGAAGAAACTGCACTCGAAATCGCGCCAGGCGTGCAGCACGTCCTGCGCGCTCATGCCGGCGGCGACTTCCGCGCCGCCTTCGGGGCTGCCGCCCATTTCCCCGCCGGTGGCGTGCGCGGACTTGAGTCCGTCGCCTTCGTGCAGGACTTTGTGGCCCAGGTGCGAGGCGAGGTCGAACTTGAGACGCGCCGGGTCGGCCTGCAGCTCGCGATTCAGATAAACGGTGCGCGGCGATTCGAAGAACGAGCGCACCATGCTGCGCAGCTCGCGATCGTTGTCGCGCGCGAGCACCGGCTTGCGGTCGAACCAGCGCAGGGCGAGGCCGTGGTGCCTGCACAGACGCATCAGTTCGTCGGCGCCTAGCGGAAATCTGCGCTCGCCGACCCTTTCCGCAGACCGCTCGAGATCGGGAAAGTCGTTGCGCGACATCTCCTGGTGCGAGCGGATCAGGAGATGCGCGAACTGCCGCCCGGTGGTGCCGGTCTGCGCCAGCAGCTCGGGGATCGCCGCCTGCAGCAGTTCCTTCGAAAACAGGAACGCGGGCTCGAGCGGCACGCCCGCCGCTCCGCCGGCCCGCTGCTTGAACTCAGGGATTTCCGTTTCAGGATTGCCGTCGAGAAACCAGCCCGGTTCGCGCTGAAACAGTGACGACAGCAAGCCGAGCACGTCCTCCGACGGAACCCGCTTGCCGCTCTCGATCATGGAGAGGTAGGACACCGATGGCGCGCTCTGCGAATCGAGTTGAATACAGCGCGCCGAGAGCTCTTCCAAGGTCAGGCCGTTGCGCTTGCGCAAGGCGCGCAGCTTGGTGCCGAGGAAGTGGCTGTTGCGAGTGTGCTGGGTCATGGGCGTGTGAAATTAACAGTGTGAAATTTCCACAGTCAAATTTACCGATTTCTGGGCCTATGATGCACCGCATGAATGCAAATGTACATGCCGTGCCGACGACCGAACGGAGGGCTCACATGAAATACCGCGTTCTCATCCTCGGGGCCTCCTACGGCTCCTTGCTTGGCACCAAGTTATTGATGGCCGGGCACCGCGTAACGCTCGTCTGCACCCGGCTCACCGCAGACCTGATCAACCGTGAAGGGACCCGGGTGCGCTTCCCGATCCGGGGCCGGGAGTCGCTTGTCGAGATCGCCTCGAAGGAACTTCCGGGCGAGCTTTCCGCGAGCACACCAGACACGGTCGACCCCGGCGCATTCGACCTCATCGTGCTCGGCATGCAGGAGGCCCAGTACGGCTCGCAAGGCGTGCGGGAGTTGATGGGCCGCGTCGCCCGGGCGCGCAAGCCCTGCCTCGCGATCATGAACATGCCGCCTTTGCCCTACCTCAAGCGTCTTCCCGGGCTCGCGACGGAGCTTCTTGAGGCTTGCTATGCGGATCCCGGGGTCTGGGAGGATTTCGAACCCGGCTTGATGGCGCTCGCGAGTCCCGATCCCCAGGCATTTCGCCCGGCTGATCAGCCGAAGAACGTTCTCCAGGTGGGCTTGCCGACGAACTTCAAGGCGGCGCGCTTCGAGGCCGAGGAGCCGACCGCGCTGCTTCGGAAACTCGAGGCCGACATCGAGGCAGCCCGGTTCCATCACGAGGACGGTGCCATCGAAATTCCGGTGAAGCTCAAGGTGCACGATTCCGTTTTCGTGCCCCTCGCCAAATGGCCGATGCTGATCGCCGGCAACTACCGCTGCATCCGGCCGGACGACATGATTCCCATCCGCGAGGCGGTGCACGGGAACGTGGACGAGTCCCGCAGAATCTACGACTGGGTCGCGAAACTCTGCACCGGGCTGGGCGCGTCGTCAGACGATCTGGTGCCATTTGAGAAGTACGCCAAGGCCGCCGAGGGCCTGGGCAAGCCGTCTTCAGCGGCGCGCGCGCTTTTCGGCGGCGCCGAGCACATCGAACGGGTCGACAGCCTGGTCCGGCGGATCGCCCGCCAGCTGGGACTCCAGTCCGACACGCTGCACGAAATCGTCGCGCTGGTGGACGAGCGTCTGGGAAGAAACCGCTCAGCCGCTGAACGGCGGCTCTTTGCCTCGGTGGCGTAGACGGCGGAGCGAGTGGCTTTCCTTAGTGGGCAGGTTGAAGCGCGAGGTAGATAAAGAGCGCGACCAGCAGCGCGCCCGCCACCCACCAGGCCGGGTGGATCCGGCGCTTCCCGGCGGCGGGCGCGGCAGCTCCCGGAGTCCCGGCAGCCGGTCCGGCGAGCTTCGCGTTGAACGCGGTGAAGAAGTCGTCCGCCATTTTTCTCGCGACCCCGTCGATCAGACGTGAGCCGACTTGTGCGAGCTTGCCTCCGACGCTCGCCTTCGCGGTGTAGGTTAGGCGCGTGCCTGCGCCTTCGGTCTTGAGCGACACCTGCGCGCCGCCCTTGCCGAATCCCGCCGCGCCGCCCGATCCTTCGAAAGACAGCGAATAGGAATTCGGCGGGTTGAGATCGGAGAGTACGAGCTTCCCGTTGAACTTGGCCTTCACGGGTCCTACCGCCGCGACCATCGCGACACGGTACTCGGTGTCCGAGACTCTCTCGATTTCTTCGCAGCCGGCGATGCACGCCTTCAAGACCTCGGGGTCGTTCAAACCGCGCCACACTTCGGCTTGCGGTACGGGGATCAGTTGTTCGCCGGTCATTTCCATGGGATTTCCATTCGCGATAGGTGAGACGTTAGAACCCGACAGAGCCTGAGGTCGATGCGGGGCTATTTTAGCGCGATGGTCGGGTAAAATGACGGCCTGTGGCAGCATTCCCTTCGCAACTCGCGCTGGCCTCCGGTCCGAGAGCCGCGGCGTTCATCGTCGCGGCCCTGCTGCTCGGGGGCCCGCAGGCGCGCGCGCAATCCCATTCGGCAGACTCGGCGCAGGGCTGGCCCGCCAAGACCGTGCGCATCATCGTTCCCTTTGCGCCGGGCGGAACCGCCGACACTCTGGGGCGGCTGGTTTCGCAGAAGCTGAGTGAAACCTTGAAGGAGAATTTCGTGGTCGAGAACCGTGGAGGCGCCGGGGGCGTGATCGGCTCGGATCTCGTTGCGAAGGCCGTCCCCGACGGCTACACGCTGGTCGTTTCGGGGGTCGCCTCGCATTGCATCGCGCCTGCGCTTTCGAAGACCTTTCCGTTCGATCCGTTGCGCGATTTCACCCACATCGCTCTCTTCGGCGGCCCGCCCGGCGTGCTCGTCGTGAATCCGGGGCTCCCGACGCAGGACCTGAAGCAATTCATCGCCTATGCGAAAAAAGAACCCGGCAAGCTCGCTTACGGCTCCCCGGGCAACGGCACGCAGGGACACCTGATCGCAGAGCAGCTGAAACAGGTCGCCGGAATCGAGATGACCCACGTCCCCTACAAGGGTGCGAGCCTCGCGGTCTCCGACCTGATCGCGGGCCATGTGCCGGTGACCTCAACGACGCTGACCACCGCCGCAACGCAGATCAAGGCGGGGAGGGCGCGCGCGCTCGCGGTGAGCTCGGCGAAACGCGTTCCGGAATTTCCGGAGGTGCCGACCTTCGCGGAACTGGGCTATCCTGAGCTGACCGCGTCCATCTGGTTTTCGCTCTCCGGCCCGGCGGGTATCGCGCCGGATATCGTGAGCCGGCTCAATGCCGAAGTGCGGCGGGCGCTGCAGGCGCCCGAGGTGCGCGAGCGGCTGCGTCCCGAGGGCATCGAGCCCGGCGATCTTGACCCGCAGCAGTTCGCGGCGTTCGTGGCCTCGGAGCTCAAGCGCTGGGGGCCGATCGTGCGCGCTACCGGTGCCACGGCGGACTGATTCATGCATTCGATCGAGGACTGAACCATGCTGACCCAGGAACAGAACGAGCAGTTGACGCGAACCGATCGCGGCACCCTGATGGGGGATCTTTTTCGACGCTACTGGATTCCTGCGTTGCACGGCTGGGAGATCGCCGAACCCGACTGCGCACCCGTGCGAGTGCAGATCATGGGCGAGAAGCTCGTGGCGTTTCGCGACAGCAAGGGGCGCATCGGCGTCATCGACGAATTCTGCGCGCATCGCAGCGTGTCGTTGTGGTTCGGCAGGAACGAGGATTGCGGCCTTCGCTGTCCTTATCACGGCTGGAAATACGATGTGGACGGGCAGTGCGTGGACTTGCCGTCGGAGCCCGAGGAATCGGGCCTGCGGAAAGGCATCAAGCTGAAGTCCTATCCGGCGATCGAGCGCGGCGACGTGGTGTGGATCTACATGGGCCCGCCCGAGCTGAAACCCGCGCCGCCCGAGCTCGAGTGGGTGAAGGTATCGTCCGAGCGACGCTTCGTTTCCAAGCGCGAGCAGGAATCGAACTACCTGCAGGCGATCGAGGGAGGGATCGACTCCAGCCACGTGTCCTTCCTGCACTCCGGCGAGCTCGAGACCGATCCGCTGTTCAAAGGGAGCCGCGCGAACGCGTACAACCTGAACGACCGCATGCCCATCTTCGAGGTCGTGGACTTCGACGGGGGCCTCCTCATCGGAGCGCGGCGCAAAGCGGACCAGGGGCGCTACTACTGGAGAATCACGCCCTGGATCATGCCCTGGCACACGATCATCCCGCCGCGGGCGGGGCACCCCCTCGGCGCGCACGCCTGGGTGCCGATCGACGACGAGCACTGCTGGGCATGGAGCATCAACTATCACCCGAAGCGCGCTCTTACGGACTCCGAGCTGAAAGCGATGAGGGAAGGCGCAGGAATCCACGTGAAGTACATTCCGGGCACTTTCGTTCCGCTCGCCAACAAATCGAACGACTACCTGATCGACCGCGGCTCGCAAAAGCGCGGACGCTCCTACAGCGGGGTCGAGGGCATCGCGATGCAGGATGCGTCGCTGCAGGAATCCATGGGGCCGATCCAGGACCGCACCAAGGAGCACCTGTGCATGACCGACAAGGGAATCGTCGGAACGCGCAGCCGCCTGTTGCGAGCGGCCAAAGCCAATCGCGAAGGCAAACCCGTGCCGGGACTCGATCCCGTTTCGCAGCGCGTGCGCTCCTGTGCCATCGAGCTGCCGGTTGGAGAGCACTACAAGGAAGGCGCCAAGCACGGATTGTTTCCTGCGCTCGACACCGATCCGGTGACGGTCTAGGCGCGCACCGCAATTAGCCGTCATGCCCGCGAAAGCGGGCATCCAGAGTCTCTGCAAAATACCTGGTTTCCCGCTTTCGCGGGAATGACAGAACAGGATCGGAACAAGAAGAATGCCCAGACTCCAGCTCTCCCTCGCTTGTTGGGACTACGACCGCACCCGCGCGCTCGCGGATGGAAGCGTGCGGCCCGAAGGCATCGACCTGATCTACCAAAACCTCTTCGTCGAGGAGACGTTTTTCAGGATGCTTCGCAACCGCGAGTTCGACGCGGCGGAGATGTCGCTCTCCTCGTATTGCGTGTCGCTCATGCGCGAGGACCCGGCGTTCATCGCCATCCCGGTGTTTCCGTCGCGTTTTTTCCGGCACTCGTGCATTTTCGTTTCCGCGAAGAGCGGGATTCGCGAACCGAAGGACCTCGCCGGCAAGAGAATCGGAGTGCCCGAGTACCAGATGACCGCGCCCGTCTGGATTCGCGGCATCCTCCAGGACGAGTACGGCGTCGACCCCGCGGGCTGCGAATACCGGACCGGCGGCGAGGAGGAGCCCGGCCGCGACGAGAAGCTCGCACTCGACCTGCCCGCGAAGTTCAGGCTGAAACCCATCGGGGCGAAGCAGACGCTCGCGCAGATGATCGCCGATGGCGAGCTCGACGCCCTGCACACCGCGCGCACGCCTTCGACTTTCGCGACGCGGCCCGACGCCGTGAAGCGTCTCTTCGAGAATTACGTCGAAGTCGAAAAAGCCTATTACCGCAAGACCAGGATTTTCCCCATCATGCATACGGTGGTGATTCGCCGCGAGCTGTACCGGGCGAACCGCTGGATCGCGCAGTCTCTATACAAGGCTTTCGTCCAGGCGCAGCGCCGGGCCTACGAGAACCTCGGCACCACCATGGCGCTGACCGCCATGCTTCCCTGGCAGGTTGCGCACGTCGAGGAAGCGCGCCGCGAGCTCGGCGAGGACTGGTGGCCTTACGGCTTCGAGCCCAACCGCCACGTGCTCGAGACGTTCCTGCGCTACCACCGCGAGCAGGGTCTCTCGAAGCGGCTGCTGAAGGCTGAAGAGTTGTTCGCGCCGGAAACGTTGAAGTCTTTTCGCGTTTGATGTCTTCCTCGAAAACAAGCACGTTGCTTCCCTGCGTGCGATCGGTCAACCGCACGGTCCAAGGTGCGTTTTGCGTCGGAGCACCGCTGATGGAAAGCGTTTCAAATTGTTTCAGCGGGACCGAGTCAATACACGCACGGGAGATACACCGATGAACAGGCAAACCGGTTTCGCAAGTCGAGGATTCCTCCGGACTCTGACTGCGTTCACGCTTTCTGCTGCGTTGGCCCTGGGCCTGTGCGCCTGCGGCAAGTCGTCCAACGAGGGCATGGGCGGGGTCAACATCGGCCTGACCGATGCGCAGGGCGATTTTCTCAGCTACACCGTCGACGTCACGTCGCTGACCCTCACCAAAGAAAATGGCACGGTCGTGCAGACTCTCCCGCAGAAAGCGCGCGTCGACTTTGCGCAACTCGTCGATCTGACCGAGTTCGTGACCGGGGCCACGATTCCGGCCGGCACTTACGTCAGCGCGACCCTGAATCTCGATTACACCAATGCCGACATCAAGATCGACAACGGCACCGGCACTCCCGTGCCGGTACCGCTCGCCAACATCCGCGACAGCCAGGGCAACCCGGTCACGACGATGTCGATGACGGTGAAGCTCGACAACGCGCGGCGGTTGCCGATCGCGCCCGGCATACCGGCGCTGCTCGACCTGGATTTCAATATTGCCGCTTCGAATTCGGTCAACATGATCGGTCCGGTCGTGACCGTCAGCCCCATGCTGGTTGCGGACGTCAATCCGGACGCGCCCAAGCCGCACCGCATTCGCGGCCCTCTCGACTCGGTCAACACCCAGGCCGGCAGCTTCACGCTGGTTCTGCGACCCTTCAACCTGTTGCAGGGCGACCACGGCCGTCTCACCTTCCTCACCGACAGCAATACGACCTTCGAAATCGACCAGACGAGCTACGTGGGCAGCGCCGGCCTGACCGCGCTCGCTGCGAAACCGCGATTCACCGCCACAGTCGCGATCGGCACGCTCGATCTCGCCACGCGCAGCTTCACGGCCACCGAGGTTCTCGCCGGTTCCAGCGTTCCATTCGGGACGAGCGACGCCGTCACCGGCAACGTCATTTCCAGCAACGGCAGCACCTTCGTGGTGAAAGGCGCGGAGCTGGTGCGCAGCACCGGCACGCTGACATTCAGGGACACGGTGACGGTGACAGTGGGAGGCGGGACCAAGGTGCTCAAGCAGGGCACGATGGGCACTTTCGCCGCTGGCGACATCTCGGTCGGGCAGCGCATCACGATTCTGGGGACCCTCGACACGCCCGGCGCCAACATGGATGCGACCGCTGGCCTCGCGCGCTTGCTCGTCACTCAGCTCAACGGCACCGTCAACAGCGTCAACGTGCCGGGCAGCACCGTCGCGATGACGCTTGCGAGAATCGACGGCCGGCCGATCGGTCTGTTCATCTTCTCCGGCACGGGAACGGCGGTGGGTACCGACGCCAGCCCGATTTCCTACCAGGTGGCGACAGGTGCGCTCGATCTGACCGGCATCGTGAACGGGACGCCCCTCAAGGTGCGCGGCTTCGTGCAGCCCTTCGGCGCTGCGACCGCGACCGACGATTTCAATGCCATCACGCTGATCAACACGACCAATGCGCCGGCGACCCTGATCGTAGGCTGGCCACTGCTCGAGTCGGCGCCGTTCAGCAACTACGCAGCGAACGGATTGACAGTCAATCTGACCAACGCGGGTCTGTTTCACGACGTCTTCCGCGGTGGCGTTGACACGCAGCTCCTGACGACCGACACGCCGACGGTGCAGGCGCCCGATCCGACTCACGGCCTGTTCGTGATCGGTATCAACGGGACGGTCCAGGTGTATACGCAGCTCAGCGCCTATCAGACGGCGCTCCAGGCGGACCTGACGGCGGGCCGCAAGGCGCGCAGCTTCGTCGCGACCGGCGGCACCTATGTCGACGCCACGAAGACGCTGACGGCCAATCTGATGGCAACCGCGTTGCAGTAGTCCTTGCGGCATTCGATCGGGCGGGCGGCTTCGGGCCGCCCGTTTTTCTTTCGAGGCATTAGACTGTCGCACTTGTATCAGCCGTTCAGGCTCTGAATGAGGGCGCAGAGAAGCGTGGCGCGGAAGGGACTACTGCTCGAAAGGGTGCGAACATGAAACTTCAACGGCTCGAAACGCTCCGCCAAGGAGCCAACCGATTTTCGGATGCCGTCGGCAGCCTGCTGGTCGATGCGTTCCACTACTTGGCGCTGTTCGCGATCGGCGGCGCGACCGTGTGGTCGGCGGTGCACGCGTTCCTCGACATGATGTCCCGGGGCCGCGCGTCCATCGAGGACATCCTGCTGCTGTTCATCTATCTGGAGCTGGGGGCCATGGTCGGCATCTATTTCAAGACCAACCACATGCCGGTGCGGTTCCTCATCTACGTGGCGATGACCGCGCTGACCAGGATGCTGATCGCCGATATCCAGGCCAATCACCGTCCCGACCAGGGAATCCTGATGATCGCAGGCGCCATCCTCGTGCTCGCGCTCGCGACTCTGGTGATCCGGTTCGGGTCGTCGAAGTTTCCGTCGGTACACGGCGAGGGTACTGCTGCGCGGAAAACCTAGGGGCGCGTTCGCCGTTCGCCGGAATCCCGGCGGCTACTTCCAGGGCATGAGCGAAGCGTGGATCACGTCGGGCACGCCCTTGCCTCCCACCGAGCGGATGGCGAGGTCCACGTCTTTCAATCCAAACGTATGGGTCGTCACCTTATCCAGCGGGAAGCGCTTGGAGGCGAGCTGCGCGAGAGCGAGTTCGCAGGCCCTGTAGCTGTGGCCGCGCGCGCTCCTGATGGTGATGAATTTCACCGTGATTTTTTCGAGCGGGAAATTCGGGAACTCCTTCATTTCGCCCTGGACGACCATGGTCCCGCCCTTGCGCTTGAGCGCTTCGACTCCCAGCAGAATCGGCAGGGTCCCGGCGCCGGCGGTGCAGTCGAGCGCGACGTCGACACCGCGGCCCCCGGTGATCTCCCTGATGCGCGCGAGCGGATCTTCCTTCTGCACGTCGATCACGTAGTCCGCGCCCAGGTCCTTCGCGACCTTCATCCGCGCGGCGTCCTTGGACGTCCCCGTGACGATGATGAGCGAGGCACCCGCCTGCTTGCAGATCACCGTTTGCGAGAGTCCCTGCTGGCCCGGGCCCTGGATGAGCACGGTGGAGTTGTAGCCCACACCGCCGTCGAAGAGCGACCATTCGACGCCGTTCGCCATCGGGGTGACGAGTCCCGCCAACTCGGGCGTGACGCCCGCGGGCACCTTGTGCACGACGGCGTTCCACGGGAGATACACGTATTGTGCGAAACCGCCCCAAAGGTGCGGCGCGCGCTCGGCCGAGGTGTAGCCGTAGCGGATGCCGTCGGGGTTTGAGCGCCAGTCGGTGTTCTCGCAGTGGCGGTACTGGCCGAGGTGGCACCACTCGCATTTTCCGCACATGACGTAGTGCTCGACGAACACGAGGTCGCCCTCCTTGAAGCCTTTTCGCCGCGTGAATTCGCGGCCGGCCTTGGCAATGGTGCCGATGTTCTCGTGCCCCATGATCACCGGGCTCTGGGTCGGCGGGTGCGTATAGAGCTTGACGTCGGTGCCGCAGATCCCCGCGACCTCCATCTTCATGAGGGCGCTGTCCTCCGGGATATCCGGCATCGGGAATTCGCGGATCTCGGTCCGGCTCGGACCCGTCCGCACGGCCGCCAGCACTTTTTCCACCTGCGAACCTCCAATCAAGACTTTCACGCCTGGTATTTTCTCATGCATTGGAGTCGCGGTAGAATTTCCACCTGCTTCTCGGATCAATGATGGCAAGCGACGTCGGGTCCAACGCATCGACTGGCCGTAGCACGCGCGGCATGACGCGGGTTCGCGCTGCGTCCTTGCATCTTGGGATCAGCGTGATCGTGTGCCTCGTCGCGGTCGCGTGCATGATTCTCGTCTGGTATCCCCCGCCTCTGTTCCAGCTGCTGGGTGGATTCGGGCTGTTGCTTCTTCTCGTTGGCGTCGATGTCACGCTGGGTCCCGTGCTCACGCTAGTCGTTTTCAAATCCGGCAAGAAAGGGCTGAAGTTCGACCTTTCCGTCATTGCGCTCGTGCAGCTTTCGGCATTGATTTACGGCGCCTCGGTGGTTTTCGTGGCCCGGCCGGGCTACGTGATTTTCGTCAGGGATAGGTTCGAGCTGGTGCGCGTCGCGGACGTCGAGCCTGCACACTTGGCCGAGGCGAAGATCGAGAGGTTTCGCGGTTTTCCCCGGGGCGGGCCGCAGTACATCGGTTCGGTGCTGCCCACCGATGCCAAGGAACTCCAGGACCTGATTCTTTCCTCCCTGCGGGGAGGGGCCGACGTCGCCGAACTGCCGAAGTACTACGTTGATCTCGACGTGGTGCGCACTGCGATGGTCGAGAAGGCGATGCCGCTGGATGCCCTGAAAAAACTCAACCCGGGAGCAGGCGCGTCGATCGACCGCCTGCCCGAAGAACTCGGGAGAAAGGAATCGGAGCTGGGCTTTCTTCCCCTGCGGGTTCGACGTTCTTTCGCCACGGTGATCGTCGACAGGACCGCGCGCCTGCCTGTAAGAATCTTGGATCTCCGCCCCTGGAATTGAATCATCCGGGATCCCGGGGCCGAGTCACGGGCTGAGGCACCCGCCAATTCCGCTATCATTGGTATCGCGTGTTCCCGATGGGTGCCGATATGCTTGGATGGGCAGAGATGAACCGTACCCTGTGGATCGTCACGATGCTGTCGCTTTCGGCGTGCGCAGCGCCTCCTGCACCTTTGCCGAGCCCGCCGCCCGCCGCAGAGTCGCCGACCAGGATTGCGGAGCTCGAGCGCCGCGCGGCGCAGCTCGAACTCCAGCTCATGGAGCGCGATGCCGTGATCGACAGTCTGAATACCCGGCTCGACGAAGCCTTGCAGGAAGTCGTTGGAGCCATGGGAAAACTGCAATCGCTTGCCACTCGGGCCGAGGCTGCCTCTGCCATGGCCGAAGCAGACGTTGCCCTGCAATCGATCACAGGCTCGGGCCGCGATTCGCCGGACTCCAGGCAGGCGTTCCGGCTGATGGAACAGAGCACGGCCGAATTCAAGAGTAAGAATTTCGGTGGCGCGCTCTACCTGGCCAATCAGGCGAAGGCGGCGGTGCGCACTTACCGGCTGGCGGGCGGGAGGTTGGGCAATCTGCGCGCGGGGGAAATTCCGTTCGCGGTACCGGTCAAGCTGCGTGTCAGCGGGCGCGCGAACGTGCGCAATGGACCGGGCACCAACTTCGCAGTGTCGTTCACTGCCGAATCGAGCGGCACCCTGTCCGGCCTCTCCTACCTCGGGGACTGGATACGGGTGACGAGCGATGCCGGAGGGGAAGGTTGGATTTCGCGCTCGCTTGTCGTTCGGCGCGCGGATACCAGCCGCTAGGAAGCTCCCGCCTTCTCTTTCTTGCCCTTCGAGCCGGCGCACATGACCCGGTCCCGGCCGGCGCGCTTGGCTTCGTAGAGCGCGGCATCCGCCTGACCGATGACCGACTTCGCGCTATCGCCATGCGAGGGATATTCGGCGACACCGATCGAGATCGTCACCGCTCCGCCCTTGAACTGCTCGGTCCGGACCTGCTTGCGAATCCGTTCCGCGGATTCCTGGGCACGATCTAGCGAAGTCGCCGAAAGCATTATCAGAAACTCCTCTCCACCGTAGCGCACGGCACTATCGTAGGGACGGATGGAATCGCGCAGCACCGTGCTGACACGCGCGAGCACCTCGTCACCGGCCTGATGGCCGTGGGT
>DATDGA010000035.1:0-2171 GCA_036522335.1 Burkholderiales bacterium | reverse complement strand
CTAGCTCTACGTCCATGAATGGCGTAGCAACCAATCAGGCCGCCAACAATACTGCGATAGGCGTTCCAACGCGTGTGCCCCCTGAACGGTTGAATCAACCCTGCTTCGCCTCGAACTCCCTCATGTACTCCACCAGCCGCTTCACCCCCTCGATCGGCATGGCGTTGTAGATCGACGCGCGCATGCCGCCGACGGCGCGGTGGCCTTTGAGTTGGAACATGCCGCGCGCTTCGGCGCCTTTCAGGAATTCGCCGTCGAGCTTCGAATCCGCGAGGGTGAAGGGGATGTTCATGCGCGAGCGGTCGGATTTGCGTACCGGGTTCTTGAAGAAGGCGCTGGCGTCGAGGTAGTCGTAGAGCAGTTTCGACTTCTCGATGTTTTTCTTTTCGATCGCCTCGAGCCCGCCCTGCTTCTTCAGCCACTGGAACACGAGGCCCGCGATGTACCAGGCGTAGCTCGCCGGGGTGTTCGACATGGAGTCCGCCTCGGCCTGCACTTTGTAGTCGAGGACGGTCGGGCTTCTCAAACCCTCAGGCCGCCAGCTTCTGCACGCCCTTCGGCGGACGCTGCTTGGCTTGCCACAAGTCGTATTGCATCTGCATGCCGAGCCAGAGGTCGGGGCTGGTCCCCAAGGCTTTGGACAGCCTCACGGCCATTTCGGCGCTGATTCCCGCGCGGCCGTTCAGAATCGCCGATAGCGCCTGACGCGAAACGGCCAGCTTCTGCGCCGCCTCGGTCACACTGGTGCTCTCCGGGAGATATTCCTGAAGGACTTCCCCCGGGTGCGGCGGATTGAACATGCGAGACATGATGCTCTCCTAGTGATAATCGACGTAGTCGACCAGTTCCGCGTCGGCGCCATCGAACCTGAACACCAGCCGCCAGTTGCCGTTGACGGTCACCGACCAGTGTCCTTTGTACTTACCGCTCAGCTGATGCAGCCGCCAGCCCGGCGCGTTCATGTCCGCGGCGGCTTTGGCCAGGTCGAGGGCAAACAGCTGCTTTCTCAGTTTCGGGGCGTGATCCGGCCGTACGCCCGCTTTACTCCCCGTCCGGAAAAAAGCCTCCAGGCCCTTGTGCCGGAACGACCTGATCATCGCGCAACTGTAAAGCGTTACTTTACGCTTGTCAAGGTCCGCGAGGTCGACACGTCCACCGGCAGTACGGCAACGACCCCAGGCTCAGGCGCGTTTCGCCTCGAACTCCTTCATATACTCCACCAACCGCTTCACCCCCTCGATCGGCATGGCGTTGTAGATCGACGCGCGCATGCCGCCGACGGCACGGTGGCCTTTGAGTTGCATCATGCCGCGCGCTTCGGCGCCTTTCAGGAATTCGCCGTCGAGCTTCGAATCCGCGAGGGTGAAGGGGATGTTCATGCGCGAGCGGTCTGACTTGCGCACGGGGTTCTTGAAGAAGTTGCTGGCGTCGAGGTAGTCGTAGAGCAGTTTCGACTTCTCGATGTTTTTCTTTTCGATCGCCTCGAGCCCGCCCTGCTTCTTCAGCCACTGGAACACCAGGCCCGAGATGTACCAGGAGTAGCTCGCCGGGGTGTTGAACATGGAGTCGGCGTCGGCCTGCACTTTGTAGTCGAGGACGGTGGGCGTGCCTTCCATGGCGTGGCCGAGGAGGTCTTCGCGCACGATGACGATGACGAGCCCCGCGGGGCCGGCGTTCTTCTGCGCCCCGGCGTAGATCAGGCCGAACCTGGAGATGTCGAGCGGTCTCGACAGGAAGTGCGACGAGGCGTCGGCGACGAGCGGCACTTTCCCCGTGTCCGGGATCCAGTGGAACTCCACCCCGCCGATGGTCTCGTTCGAGACGTAGTGCACGTACGCCGACTTCGGATCGAGCTGCCAGGTGGACTGCTCGGGCGCGTAGGTGAAGTTCTTGCCCTCGGAGCTCGCCGCGACGTTCACCTCGCAGAAGCGGTTCGCCTCCTTGATCGCGAGCTTCGACCACTCCCCCGTATAGATATAGTCGGCGGCCTTCTTTCCGGCGAGCAGGTTCATGGGAACGGCCGCGAAGTGCAGCCTCGCGCCGCCCTGGAGGAACAGCACCTTGTAGTTCGGGGGCACCTTCAGCAGCTCGCGAAGGTCCTTCTCCGCCTGCGCCGCGATGCCGATGAACTCCTTGCCGCGGTGGCTCATCTCCATCACCGACATGCCCGA
>DATDGA010000034.1:0-5485 GCA_036522335.1 Burkholderiales bacterium | reverse complement strand
GGTACCAGCGCGGCATTCAGCGCGCCCTCTGTCAGTAGCCGCCTGACGACAGTGACAAGTTGAAACGCCATCAGAAAGGCATCCGCCACCGGCCCCGCGCCGAGCAGCGCCTTGGTCGAGCACATCTCGGCGCAGGCGGGGAGCTTGCCTTCAGCCAGCCGGTTCGCGCCGTACTTGGTGAATTCCTCCTTCGACAGATCTTTTTCGGGGCCACCCGCGCAAAAGGTGCACTTGTCCATCTTGCCGCGCAGTCCGAAAGCGCCCGCTTGCGGGAATTGCGGAGCGCCGAACGGGCAGGCGTAGAAGCAATAGCCGCAGCCGATGCACAGATCCTTGTCGTGCAGCACCACGCCCTCGTCGGTGCGGTAGAAGCAGTCCACCGGGCACACCGCCATGCACGGCGCGTCCGAGCAATGCATGCAGGCGACCGAGATCGACTTCTCGGCGCCGACCACGCCGTCGTTGATGGTCACGACGCGGCGGCGGTTCACTCCCCAGGGCACTTCGTTGGCACTCTTGCAGGCAGTCACGCAACCGTTGCATTCGATGCAGCGTTCGGCATCGCACAGGAATTTCATTCTTGCCATGGTTGTCTCCTCGTCCCTGTTCCGTCTATGCCCGCTCGATCTGGCAGACTGTCGTTTTTGTTTCCTGCATCATGGTCACGCGGTCGTATCCGTAGGTCGTTGCAGTGTTGACCGCTTCGCCGCGCACGATCGGCGCTGCCCCGTCGGGGTAGTAAGGCAGCATGTCCTTGCCCTGCCACCAGCCGGAGAAGTGGAACGGGATGAAGGCATGGTCGGGCCCGACGCCTTCGGTGATCTTGGCGCTGACCTTGATCCGCGCGCCCGTCGGCGTCTTGACCCACACCTGCTCGCCGTTGCGGATGCCGCGGTCGGCGGCGGCCTTCGGGTTGATCTCGACAAAGTTCTCCTGCATCAGCTCGGCAAGCCACGGGTTGGAGCGAGTCTCCTCCCCGCCGCCTTCGAACTCGACCAAGCGCCCGCTCGTGAGAACGATGGGGAAGTCCTTGCCGATGTTCTTGTTCTTGTCCTGCACCGACTTGAACAGGGTCGGCAGCCGCCAGAAGACCTTCACGTCGTCGTGGGTCGGGTACTTGTCGACGAGATCCGCGCGGATGCCATAGAGCGGCTCGCGGTGCTGAGGGATGCCATCGGGGAAGTTCCACACGATCGCGCGCGCCTTGGCGTTGCCGAAGGGATGGTTCCCGTGGTTCTTCATGGCCACGCGGATGATTCCGCCGGAGAGATCGTTCGCCCAGGTCTTGCCTTCGGCTTCCTTCTTCTCCTCGTCGGTCAGTTCATCCCACCAGCCGAGCTTCTTCAAGAGCACGTGGTCGAATTGCGGGTGGCCGGTGGTGATGTCCGCACCCTTGGGATACGAGCCGTCCTCGGCAAGCAGGTTCACGCCGTCCTTCTCCATGCCGAAGATCGCACGGAAGTTGCCGCCGCCGTCCATGACGGATTTGGAGGTGTCGTACAGGTTCGGCGAGCCCGGATGCTTGAGCGCGGCGTTGCCGTAGCAAGGCCATGGCAGGCCGAAGTAGTCCCCGGTCAGATCGTACCCGGTCTTCTTGTCCTTGCCGCCTTTCGCACGCAGCGTCTTTACGTCGAACACTTCCATGTTGCGCATGTGCGCCTGCAGGCGCTGCGGCGACTGGCCGGTGTAGCCGATCGTCCACGCGCCGCGGTTGATTTCGTTGGCGAGCGTGTCCTCCATCGACGGTTCTTCGTAGCCGCCCTTCGCCTTCACCAGGCGCAGGTTCTGCTTGCCGTCCTTCCTGCCGAGGAACTGGTCCTCGAAGCCGAGCTTCCGCGCGAAGGCCAGCATGATCGCCTGGTCGGAGCGCGACTCGAACAGCGGATCGATCACCTTCTCGCGCCACTGGATGGAGCGGTTGGAAGCGGTGCACGAGCCCTCTGTTTCGAACTGAGTGGCGGCCGGCAGGAGGTATACGGCGCGCCCGGCTTTTTCCTGAACGCCTTCGACCGGCATCGCCGACATCGCCGCGGTCGCAGAAGGATACGGATCGATAACGACCATCATGTCGAGCATCTTCATCGCCTTGACCATGTCGAGGCCGCGGCTCTGCGAGTTCGGCGCGTGGCCCCAGTACACCATCGCGCGGATGTTCGAGTCCTGGTCGATGTTCTCGTTCTTCTCCATCACGCCGTCGATCCAGCGCGACACGGTCATGCCGGGCTTGCCCATCATGCCGGGGGCGAAGCGGTCCTGGAGCCACTTCAGGTCGACGTTCCACACGCGCGACCAATGCGCCCAGGACCCGGGCACCGCGACCGGGTAGTAGCCCGGCAGCGTGTCGGGATTGGGGCCGACGTCGGTCGCGCCCTGCACGTTGTCGTGGCCGCGGAAGATGTTCGCTCCACCGCCCGAGACACCGATGTTGCCGAGCGCGAGCTGCAGGATGCACGAGGCGCGTACCATGGCGTTGCCGATGGTGTGCTGGGTCTGGCCCATGCACCAGACGATGGTCGAGGGGCGATGCTGCGCGAACATCTCGGTGATCTTCTGAAGCTGCTCGGGCGGTACGCCGGTGACGTTCTGCACCTCCTCCGGCGTCCACTTCTTGAGCGCCTCCTCCTTGACCTTGTCCATGCCGTAGACGCGGTCGTGGATGTACTTCTTGTCTTCCCAGCCGTTCTTGAAAATGATGTGCAGCATGCCGAAGAGGAA
Organism: Burkholderiales bacterium; assembly: GCA_036522335.1. Classification (GTDB taxonomy): domain Bacteria; phylum Pseudomonadota; class Gammaproteobacteria; order Burkholderiales; family SG8-39; genus VBDM01. Next base: position 2,770 of record DATDGA010000034.1, on the reverse strand, counting down.
GGGAATGTCCGTGCCCGAGCGGATGCGCACGTACTCATCGGCCTTGGCCGCGGTGCGCGTGAAGCGCGGATCCACCACGATCATCTTCGCGCCGGTTTCCTTCGCGTGCAGCATGTGCAGCATCGACACCGGGTGCGCCTCGGCCGCGTTCGAGCCGATGTACATCGCGCACTTCGTGTTCTGCATGTCGTTGTAGGAGTTGGTCATCGCGCCGTAGCCCCAGGTCTGAGCGACACCCGCAACCGTGGTCGAGTGGCAGATGCGCGCCTGGTGGTCGCAGTTGTTCGAACCCCACAGCGACACCCACTTCCTGAGCAGCATCGCCTGCTCGTTATTGTGCTTGGAGGAGCCCACGACGTAGAGCGCGTCGGGCCCGGATTCCTTGCGGATGGCGAGCATCCTGTCGCCGATCTCGTTGATCGCGGTGTCCCAGGAGATGCGCTGGTACTTGCCGTTCACCAGCTTCATCGGGTATTTCAGCCGGTGCGAGTGCTCGGTCATGCCGTGCTCGCGCACCGAGGCGCCCTTGGCGCAGTGCGCGCCGAGGTTGAGGGGAGAGTCGAACACCGGCTCCTGCCCCACCCATACGCCGTTCTGCACCACCGCGTCGATCGCGCAACCCACCGAGCAGTGTGTGCACACCGAGCGCTTGACTTCGACCTTGCCGCCATCTTTCCAGGCGTCGTCCGCCTGGGCTTTGCCGATCATGTTAAACGGCAACTGCGTCGCAAAGGCTCCGGCCCCGGTCGCGACGCCGGAGCGCTTCAGAAACGTGCGGCGGTCGATCGTCTTCGCCAGCATCCCGGAGAGGCTGCGCGACAGACGGCTCGAAGAAAGTTGAGCGGGGGCTCCAGCGGATTTCCTGGTGAGCTGCATGATCGCGCCTCCTCGGGTCAGACTTTTGCGGTGTTGTAGTAGCTGCGGACGTGCGCGGTGTCCTGATATCCCTTACCGCGCCGCTTGTCGTTGCTTGCGATTGCCCTGGGCTCTTCCGGGGTGAGCACCCGGGCGGCGATTGCGGCTGCCGTTGCGGCGCCGCCGACGCCTGCCGCAATGAGGAAGTTCCTGCGACCGAGTTTTGATCTTGTAGGGTTATTCATATGGGGTCTCCTTCCTGTCGTCAACACCTGAAATATGCAACTTATTGCATGGGCTTAATTAGAACACTTTTAAGGCTTCAGCTTCAACCACAAAGAACGCGCGCGCAAATGCCCCTACTGTCCTGTAGAAATTGGCTTTCTCACTCTTGCGTATTGCTTCGCAAAATCCCACGTAGGCCGGTGCAATGTAGCGGCCGAAGAAGGCCTGCTGTTTTTGCAACGCAGCATCGTCAGAACCCAACGAAATCAAGTGCCGCATCACGTCGAACAAGCCGGCGAAGTGGTCCTCGGGCTCGCGCGCCGCCTCGGACCGGGCGAGCCCCCACCCCGCCAGCTCGCCCCGCAGCCGCGCGAGGATCTTTTCACGGCCCGTTTCGGCGAGGTAGTAGCTCGCGTAGGGCGTCACCTCGGCCTTGCCGGTGCCGACGAAGAGCTCGTCGTACTCCAGGCGAGCCGCTTCGGCCTCCATCACCCTAGCTGCGGCGCCGAGCTTCTTCCACGCGTCCGCAAGAGCGGACTGCTCCGCCCCGCTCGCGATCTCGTCGGCGCCGCCGATGGTTGCGAGCAGTGCAGCGTCCGGGCCGGAATAGAAAAGCCGCGCGAGCAGCGCGTAGTATCCGGCGCGCGCATTGTCCTCGGGCACTTCAGGCGGCTGGAACTTGAGCGGCGTGACGGTCGCACTCATGACGCCGCCTTCGTTAGGTCATTCGCCAATCTGTCGTCCTCCTGTCGGCGGCAAGACCATGAGCTTGGTCGCATCCCCGCACGGCGGGGCGCCGACGGAGCGGCCGTGCCTGCGAGCTGCACAGCGGAGTCGGCGCGTTGCGGCGCGTCCACTGCGCACGTTCCGAGGCGCAACGTTCCCGCGCCGCCTGCTCCTGAGCTCATGGCTTTACATTGTGAATCGAAATCTCGTCCTTGTTTTCCATCATGTCCACGACGCGGCAGTCGGCGCACATCTGGAGGCGCTTCAGGGCCCCGCCGCCCGCGAACATCGAATGCCCCGAGAGCTTGCCGAGCATGTTGTCCACTATCTGCCGGGTGCCGAAGGGCTTGCCGCAGCGCACGCAATTGAAGGGTTCCGCCTCGTTCAGCGTGACTTCCTGTTTCGCCCGCGCCGCGAGCAGGAGGCGCGGTGCCAGGGTGATCGCGTTCTCCGGGCAGGTCTTCTCGCACAGCCCGCACTGCACGCAGTTGCGCTCGATGAATTTCAGCATCGGCCGGTCGCGCCCGTCGACGAGCGCCGATTCCGGGCAGGCCCCGACGCAGGCCATGCACAGCGTGCACGTTCTTTTGTCGACGAGCACCTGCCCGTAAGGCGCGCCCGCGCCGAGCTCGATCTCTTCCTGCGGCTTGGGCGCCTGCTTTGCCAGGTGATCGATCGCGAATTCGAGCGTGGTGCGCTTCTCCGGCGATAGATTGTAGGTCGCGGGCTTGGCCACCGATACCGCAGGCGCGAGCGCCCAGATCTCCTTCTCCAGCACCGCGTGCTCGTCGGTCGCGAGAAACCGGAAATGTGTCCTGCCGTAGCCGAGTCCGGTAGCGATGGCTTCGGCAAAACCCATCTGCTTTTTCACCGCGTCGCCGTATTCCGCGGTTTCCTTCGGCGTCGCGAGCACCGCGACCTGGCTCGCGCCGTAGGCAAGCGCCCCGAGCAGCACGTCCATGCC
>DATDGA010000033.1:0-18364 GCA_036522335.1 Burkholderiales bacterium | reverse complement strand
TCCAGAAGACCCTCGACGCCCAGACCGAGGCCTGGGGCATCAAGGTCTCGAACGTCGAGATCAAGGACGTGGACCTGAACGAGACCATGGTGCGCGCCATCGCGCGCCAGGCCGAAGCCGAGCGCGAGCGCCGCGCCAAGGTCATCCACGCCGAGGGCGAGCTGCAGGCCTCGGAGAAGCTGTTGCAGGCCGCGCAAATGCTGGCGAAGCAGCCCGAGGCTATGCAGCTGCGCTACCTTCAGACCTTGAGCAACATCGCCGGCGACAAGGCTTCGACCATCGTGTTCCCGGTGCCGATGGATCTGATTGCGCCGATGCTCGAGGCGATGCGCAAGCGGACCCCGTAAGGTTTCGGGGCCGTCCAACGACAAAGCCTCGCTGCCATCCAAAAGGAGCCGACCATGCCTCTCACGACGAAACCGGGACTGCTGCGCGACGCCCTGCGCTCCGCGCGCGGCGTGTGGATCGCGCTGATCGCGCTGCTGGTGCTTGGCACGTTCTGGAATATTCCGGCGCGCACCGGGGAATCGGCGGTGACGCTGCCTGCGTCCGCGATCGACAATCCAAAGGCTGCGGGTCCCCTGCAGACCGCGGTGATCGCCGGCGGCTGCTTCTGGGGCGTGCAGGGCGTGTTCCAGCACACCAAGGGCGTCAGGCAGGCGCTGTCCGGTTACTCGGGCGGTGAGAAGAGCACCGCCGATTACGACAAGGTGGGAACCGGCCGGACCGGCCACGCCGAGTCGGTGCAGGTCGTCTTCGATCCCCGCGAGATCTCTTACGGAGAAATCCTGCGGATTTACTTTTCAGTCGCGCACGACCCGACCGAGCTCGATCGCCAGGGGCCCGACACCGGCACCCAATATCGCTCGGCGATTTTCTACGCCGACGAATCGCAGCAGCGCATCGCGCAGGCCTACATTACGCAGCTGCAGAAGGCACGCGCTTTCTCGAAGCCCATCGTGACCCGCGTCGATCCGCTCAAGGGGTTCTATCCGGCGGAGGCCTATCACCAGGACTTCCTGGCTCGCAACCCGCGCTATCCGTACATCGTGATCAACGATCTGCCGAAGATCGTGAACCTGAAGCGGCTGTTTCCGGATCAGTATCGGGAGAAGCCCGTCCTGACTGCGGCTGCCTCCTAGCCTGAAAAAAAACCGGCCGCGACGGTGCGGCCGGTTCGGGGTGCGTTTCCCGGACGGTCAGAACTCGACCTTGTCGCCGGGATTCATCACGATGACCTTGGTGGGCACGGTGCCCAGCGCTTTGGTGAATTCTTCCGGCGTCCCTTTCAGCTGGGGGATCGTGCCGTAGTGCATCGGGATCGCGTACTTCGGCTTCAGCCACTCGCGCACCGCGTACGCCGCGTCCTGCGGGCTCATCACGAAGTGCCCGCCGATCGGAATCAGGACCAGATCGGGCTTGTAATACTCGCCGATGAACTTCATGTCGCCGAACAGGCCCGTGTCCCCCATGTGATAGATCTTGAAACCGTTCTCGAGCTGGATGATGAAGCCGACCGGCTCGCCGCCCGGCCAGGTTTCGTCCTTGCCGGTGGCGGAATTCTTGTAAAGCAATTCGGACGAATGCTCGGCGTGGGTCGCGGTCACCTTGACGCTCCCCGCCCCGAACGGCTCTATGGTTCCGCCTTTGCCGAAGCGCATTGAGAGGTTCGGCGGCAGAATACCGAGGGTAATCACCGATTGGTTCAGGCCGGCCGGACCCCAGAACGGCACGTTGTTCTTCTGAGCGAGCGCCGGCGCGTCGGCATAGTGGTCGCCGTGGCCGTGGGTGACGAGAATCAGGTCGAGCTTGCCCACGGCGTCCAGGTTCTTCCACGCCGGCGGCGTCTTGGGATTGTTGAGGATCCACGGGTCCACCATGATCACCTTGCCTCCAGGCGTAGTGATGCGCATGGCGGACTGTCCGAGCCAGAGCACTTCCGTTTTCCCCTGCGCGCACGCATCGCCCGCGGCGAACGCGAGCGCGGCGGCGATGACTCCGAATGCTTTCTTCATGAGTTCTCCTGTGGGTCTGGATGTTTCCGTCAAGTTCTATGCATGGTTTTGTTTCTGCGCAATTCTACAACGGCTCGAGCGTTGCCATGTCCATTCAGAACGCGTTGCACGTCCTAACAACCGGTTTCAAAATGGGCGAAAGCGAATGTCGTCATTCCCGCGCAAGCGGGAATCCAGCGGCGTTAAAGTGACTGGGTCCCCGCCTGCGCGGGGACGACACGGTCTTCTCTATACGGACTCTAAGTCCCGTACCTCACAAAGGAGTTGAACTGCCTGAACGCGGCGAGCGCGCTGTAGCAGGCGAGCATCGCCGTCTTGGGGTTGTCGGGGGAAGGCACGCTTTCGAAGCGCAAGTCGATAGTGCCGGTCCTGCCCTTAATCGTGATGAAGTGGGTGTTGAACCTGAGCGCGGGGTCGGCCACCACTTTGAGGCGGGTGCGCTCGAAGCCGATGCCGGCCAGCGCCAGCACCGCCGCGATGTTGACGTTCGCCGGAAAGTGCGGCACGCCGTCGCGTGCCGAACCCTCGAACAGGGTCACGGGACCCCCCAGGCGGTCGAGATCGATTTTCATGCGCTCGACGTAAGCGATGCCCTTCCACGCGGCCGGCGGTTTGGTGACGGCGATGCTCACTTCGTCCACCCCCGCGGCGCAGGCGGCCTTGAGGGCGTCGAGGCCGCCGATTCCGCCCGAGGGAACGTAGAGGAGCGCGCGGTGCTTCTCTGCCGCCCGCTCCAGGCGGGCGCGCAGGCCATCGTCGCACAGCGCACCGCCGGAGAGCACGATGACGGCGATGCCGTTCGAGAGGAGATTCTCCGCATGCTCGCGCACCGCCTCGTGCGAGGCGGCTTCGACGACGACTTCGGGGCGCGCCGCGATCAGCTTCTCCGTCCCGCCCACGAAGGGCACGCCGAATTCGCGCGCGAGCGCCCTGCCGCGGGAGTGTTCGCCCCGCCCGGCGAGGGCGACGACTTCCGCGTCGCCCATCGCGCCGCCGCGTGCGTGCTCGAGGAAGAGCCTCGCGATGACGCCGCCGCCGAGGAGGCCGACGCGCATGTCAGCCGTGCTGCGCCTTCCGTTTCAACAGCCGCTCGCGCACTCTCTGGACGTCGACGACGAAGCGCTCGTGCGTGCCGCGCGCGACCGCGTCGGCGCCTTCGTTGACCGCGGCTTCGAAGGTGACGCGCCGGCCGTCCACGCCAACGAGCTTGATGTCGATGGTCACCTCGGCGCCGAGCAGCGCGGGCCCCACATGCTCCCAGTTGACCTTGGTGCCGACCGAGTCTTCGCCCGGATCGAGGTGCCCGAGCAGGAAATCGCGGCAGGTGTATTCGAGGTCGCTGATGATGCGCGGAGTCGCGTAGACACGGCAGTCGTCGCCCATGAAGTTGATGACGCGCGGCTCGTCGACGGCGATCTTCCTCGTATGAACGAGGCCGGGTTTCAACGTGGGTTTCATTGTCAATCCCGAGCCGGGCGTTTCCGATCTTCCCGGATCATATCCGAGCCGCGCTCGGCGATCATGAGCGTCGGCGAGTTGGTGTTGCCCGAAGTGATGGTCGGCATGATCGATGCGTCGACCACGCGCAGGCCCGAGAGGCCCCGCACGCGCAGCCGCGAGTCCACGACCGCGCCGGGGTCGGAGTCCGGACCCATTTTGCAGGTGCCGACCGGATGGAAGATGGTGGTGCCGATGTCGCCGGCGGCGCGCGCGAGTTCCTCGCCCGACTGGAATTGCGCGCCCGGCAGGAATTCGCTGGGCTCGTATTTGGCGAGCGCCGGCTGCTGCACGATCCGTCGCGTGAGACGCAGCGCGTCCGCGGCGATCGTCCGGTCGGCGTCCGTGGAAAGATATCCCGGGCGGATTGCCGGCGCGGCGCGCGGATCGGACGACTTGATCCTCACGCTGCCGCGGCTCGTCGGCTGCAGATTGGCGACCGAAGCGGTAAACGCGGGGAATGGGTGCAACGGATCGCCGAAGCGGTCGAGACTCAAGGGCTGGATGTGGAATTCGAGATTCGCGGTCTTCTGCGCGGGATCGGACCTGGCAAAACCGCCGAGTTGCGAGGGCGCCATCGTCAACGGGCCGGTGCGGAAGAAAAGGTATTCGAGTCCCATCGAGATTTTTCCGATCAGAGTGTTGGCACGCTCGTTGAGCGTGCGCACGTTCTTCACCTTGAAGGCCATGCGCAGCTGCAAATGGTCCTGGAGGTTCTCGCCTACTCCCGGGGAATGGTGCGTCACCGCGACGTTGTGCTCGCGCAGGAATTCCGCGGGGCCGACACCTGAGAGCTGCAGGATATGCGGCGAGCCGATGGCGCCGGCGGCGAGTATCGTCTCGGCGCGCGCTTCCGCGAACAGTTCTTCGTCGCCGCGCCTGAACTCGACGCCGAGGGCGCGCCGGCCTTCGAATCGGACGCGCTTCACCTGCGCTCCGGTGAACACCGTGAGGTTGGGCCGGTTCATCGCCGGGCGCAGGAAGGCCTTGGACGTGTTCCAGCGCACGCCGCGCTTCTGGTTCACCTCGAAGAAACCCGAGCCTTCATTGTCGCCGCGGTTGAAGTCTGAAATCTTCGGAATGCCGGCTTGCGCCATCGCGTCGCGAAACGTATCCAGGATTTCCCACGACAGTCGCTGCGACTCGACTCGCCATTCGCCTCCCGCGCCGTGCATTTCGTCCGCGCCGCGGTGATAGTCCTCCGAGCGCCGGAAGACCGGCAGCACGTCTTCCCAGCCCCATCCGGGATTGCCGAACGAACGCCACTCGTCGTAGTCGCGGGCCTGCCCGCGCATGTACACCATCGCGTTGATCGACGAGCAGCCGCCAAGAACTTTTCCGCGCGCATAGAGGATCGAGCGGCCGTTGAGGCCGGGCTCGGGCTCGGTGCGGTAGCACCAGTCGGTGCGCGGGTTGCCGATGCAGTAGAGATAGCCGACCGGGATGTGGATCCAGATCCAGTCGTCCTTGCCGCCTGCCTCGAGCAGGAGCACGTTCACGCTGGGATCGGCGGAGAGGCGGTTGGCGAGCACGCATCCTGCCGTTCCCGCGCCGACGATCACGTAGTCCCAGGTGCCGAGTGCCTTTTGCATTCCGGCGCTATTATGCACGCTGGAGAATCGGAGTGAGCGGCGCGGCAAACCTCAAGCCCGGCCTGAAAGGCGCATCGGAGCTCGTCGTGGGCGAAGAGCACACCGCACCGCGCGTGGGCAGCGGCCGCGTGCACGTACTGGCGACGCCCGTCATGATCAACGTGATCGAGGCGGCCGCGCTCGCGGCGATCGAACATCTCCTGCCCGAGGGCCATCAGTCGCTCGGTACGCGACTGGACATCCGCCATTTCGCCGCCACGCCGGTGGGCATGCGCGTGCGCGCCGACGTGGAGGTCGTGAAAGTCGAGGGCCGCACGGTCACGTTCCGCGTCTCGGTCACGGACGAAAAGGAGCCGATCGGAGACGGAACGCACGAGCGCATGGTGGTCAACGTGGCTCGATTCGACGTGCGCGTGCAGGACAAGGTTGCGATGGTCCGCGGCCGGACCTGAACCGGATCAACCCAGAAGCCCGAGCTCTCGCAGGTCCGCACGCAGCTTCGGTGCGCCGGTGAAATGGAGCGCGTGAAATCCGCGCTCTCGCGCAGAGGCGACGTTTTCCGCGACGTCGTCGATGAAGGCGGTGTGCGGCGGATCCACGCGGAACCGCCGGACGGCGATCTCGAATATGCGCGGATCGGGTTTGACGACGCCGTGCTCGCCGGACACCACCGCGTCCTCGAACCAGGACAGAAAATCGAAGCGCTTGCGCGCGACCGGCCAGGTCTCGGGGGAAAAATTGGTGAGCGCGTACAGACGCACGCCCTGCGCCCGCAGCTCTGCGAGAATCGAGACGCTTTCCGAGATCGGGCCGCGCAGCATCGACTGCCAGCCCTCTTTCCAGCGTCCGATGAGCGCGGCGTGCTGCGGGAAGAGGCGCTGGCGCTCGGCGATGGCGACATCGGCCGGCTTGCCCGCGTCCATCTCGGCCACCCAGGCAGGCGGCAGCGCTTCCGCGAGAAACGCGTCCATCGCTTCGTCAGAGGCGAAAAACCGGCGGTAGTAGTAACGCGGGTTCCAGTCGAGGAGGACCTTGCCGAGATCGAAGACGACGGCATTCACCCGCGACTTATAACATCACTGCCCGGGCACTTGCACGATACTCACTTGCGTCAGGGGCTTGGCGGGAGGTGTCGGCTCGTCCAAAACTTGCGACCCTTCCGTTTCGCGGACCGCCAGGTAGATCCCGCAACAAATAAGCAGGACCGCAACGATGTGGAGCGAACCGATGACGAGGTCGATCCATTCAGGAGTGGTTTCCACGGTGCCTCTCGGTTTGGTGCTCTTTCGGGCAGCGCTGCGGGCGCATCCCTCCCATTTCAGCCTGGACCCCGGTCGTTGCATCCCGGCACGAATGCGCCCGCAACGTGGGTCATGATGGGAACGAGGCCCGCCCGTGAAAAGCGCCGCACGCGATGTATAGCGGGCTTTGACCCGGGGTATCGCCAGGTGATACTTTTTGCCGGACAGGAGGAAACGACATGAGCGCAAGCGCAGCACTGATCGAAACGCTCAAGCGCGAGCTCAAGGCGCAGGGCGTGACCTACGCCGCCGTGGCGCGCGCCCTCGGCATGAGCGAGGCGAGCGTCAAGCGGATGTTCTCGCGCAAAGACTTCACTTTGAAGCGGCTCGATCAGGTGCTCGATTTTGCGGGCCTCGAACTCGCAGAGCTGACCCGGTCCCTCGAGCGGCGCGATCGCCTGGTATCGCAGCTGACGCCGCAGACGGAGAAAGCCATCGTCTCCGACAAAAGGCTGGTGCTCGTCGCGCTGCGCGTGCTGCACCAGTGGCCGGTGGAGAAAATCATCCGCACCTATTCCATGTCGGAGGCCGAGTGCATACGCCACCTCGTGCGGCTGGACCGCATGGGCATCATCAGGCTCCTTCCCGGGAACCGCTACCGGCTGCTGCTCTCGCGGACTTTCTCCTGGATTCCGGACGGCCCGTTCCAGGAGTTCTTCAAGGCCCAGGCACAGAACGAGTACTTCCGCACGCGCTTCGACGGGCCCGACGAACTGATGCTGTTCGTGACCGGCCGGCTATCGAAATCCTCGCGGGAAGCGATGCTGGTGCGCCTGCGCCGCGTCGCGAACGAGTTCGCAGATTTGCACAACGACGACACGCGCAGACCGTTCGACGAGTGCACGGCGATGCACATGCTGGTCGCGATCCGGCCCTGGGAGCTGTCCAAGTTCAGCGAAATGCAGCGCAAGAAATAGCGCAGGAGCAGGCGGCGGACGAACCCTCAGGCGAGCGCCCGCGCTGCGATTTCGAGCACACCCTTCGAGACTCCCTTCGCGCTGCGGATGCGCTCGAGCGCGGCGCGGGCGTGCGCCCGGCGCCCGGAGTCGAATTTCTTCCAGCGGTCGAAGCCCCGCGCCATGCGCGCCGCAACCTGCGGGTTGAGCGCATCGAGCGCGATCACCTGGTCGGCGAGGAAAGAGTAACCCGAGCCGTCGGCTGAGTGAAAGCGCACCTGGTTGCCGCGGAACCCGCCGATCAGGGCGTAGACCTTGTTGGGGTTCCTGATGTTGAACGCCGGGTGCGCCATCAGGCGCTTTACGTCGGCGAGCACCGAGGGGAGACGCGTGGTGGACTGCACTCCCAGCCACTTGTCCACCACCAGAGGCTCGTCCTTCCACTTGTTGTAGAAGGCATCGAGCGCCCGTCCCCGCTCGGGACATTCGCAATTGGCGAGCATGAAGAGCGCCGCGAATGCGTCGGTCATGTTGTCCGCGTTCTCGAACTGCCTCACGCACAACGCGCGCACGCCGGCGTCGTCGAGCTCCATGAGATAGGCGAGCGCCGTGTTCTTGAGCGCACGCATGCCGGCCGAAACCGCGTCGGGCGAGTAGGGACGCGCGACCCCGTACATGCGGTAGAGGGCGAGCAGTTCCTCGTGCAGTGCGGCGGCCAGTCGCCGTCTCAGGTCGTCGCGCACCGCGTGGATTGCGTCCGGATCGATCACCTGCATCTGCTCGGCGATATAGTTCTCCGAGGGGAGCGCGAGGGTCTCGGCGGCGAAGGCGGGATCTCTGGATGCATCGGCTGCCAGGAGCGCGAATGCTTCGACGAAGGACTGCGGCACTTCGAGCCTGCCTCCGGAACGGACCGCGTCGATTCCCCGCAGCACGATCCGGAGCGCGAGCCGCTGACCGGCCTCCCAGCGGTTGAAGGCGTCGGAGTCGTGCGCCATGAGATGCGCGAGCTCGGCTTCCGCGTATTCGTGTTTCACGATTACCGGGGCGGAAAAATTGCGCAGCAGGGAGGGCACGGGTTTTGCGCCGACATTTTCGAATACGAAACGCTCCTCCGGCTGCCTCACCGACAGCACGCGCGTACCTTCGCTGAGCAGGTCGCGGCCGTCCGGTCCGACCAGTCCGACCGCGAGCGGAATGTGGAAAGGCAGCTTGTTCTCCTGCCCTGGCGTAGGCGGGCAGGACTGCCTTACGGACAAGGCATAGCGCCGCGCCGCTGTGTCGTACTCGCTCCTGACTTCGAGGACGGGCGTGCCCGCCTGGTCGTACCAGCGCATGAACTGGGAGAGGTCGGTGCCTGCGGCATCGGCCATCGCCCGCACGAAATCGTCGCAGGTCACCGCCTGCCCGTCGTGCCGCGCGAAGTACAAGTCCATGCCTTTGCGGAAATTCTGCGCGCCGATCAGGGTGCGTATCATGCGCACGACTTCGGCACCCTTCTCGTATACGGTGCTGGTGTAGAAGTTGTTGATCTCCATGTAGGCGGCCGGCCGCACCGGATGCGCCATCGGCCCCGCGTCCTCGGGGAACTGGCCGCCGCGCAGGCCGCGTACCTCGCGGATGCGTTCGACCGGCCGCGAATACATGTCCGCGCCGAATTCCTGGTCGCGGAACACCGTGAGCCCTTCCTTGAGCGACAACTGGAACCAGTCGCGGCAGGTGACTCGGTTGCCGGTCCAGTTATGGAAGTATTCGTGCGCGATCACGCGATCGATTCCGAGGTAGTCGCCATCGGTCGCGGTGTCGGGCCGCGCGAGCACGTACTTGGTGTTGAAGACGTTGAGGCCCTTGTTTTCCATCGCGCCCATGTTGAAGTCCCCGACCGCGACGATCGAGTAGTTGTCGAGATCGAGTTCGAGGCCGAAGACGTCTTCGTCCCATTTCATCGCGCGCTTCAATGCCTGCATGGCGAAGCCGCACTGGTCGAGCTTGCCAGGCTCGACGTAGATCGCGAGGCGCACGCGCCGGCCCGAGCGCGTGACGAAGTTGTCCTCGAGCTTTTGCAATTTTGCGGCGACCAGGGCGAACAGGTAGCAGGGCTTGGGGAAGGGGTCCTGCCACGTCACCCAGTGTCGGCCATCGCCTTCGGAGCCGCTCTCGGCCAGATTGCCGTTTGAGAGCAGGACCGGATATTTCACGCGGTCGGCGCGGATCGTCACCGTGTACTTCGCCATCACATCGGGCCGGTCGATGAAGTAGGTGATCCTCCGGAAGCCTTCGGCTTCGCACTGCGTGAAGAAACCGTTCTCGGCCGCGTACAGGCCCATGAGCTTGGTGTTCTTGCGCGGAGTGATCCTGCATACGGTTTCCAGCACGAAGCGCGCCGGCGGCTTAGCGATGGTGAGATGATCGGCGTCTACCGCATATTCGCCGGCGGCGAGCGCGCGGCCGGCGAGCGCCACCGCCTCGAGTTCGATCTCCTCCGCATCGAGAACGAGCGGCGCGTTCGGATCGGCTGCCTTCAGATTGCGCGATATCGAGAGGCGAGAGCGTACGCGTGCGTGATCTTCGGACAAGTCGACGTCCAGATCGACGGTGTCGATCAGAAAAGCCGGCGGAGCGTAGTCCTTGAGCTGAATTGGGACGGGTGCGGGATCACGCATCGGTGGCGGGCGGGTTCGGAGCGGAACAGAAGGCGTTCGTGCGCGCGGCGCACGCTTACTTTCTTTTCATGCCTCCGGAAGCGGGATGAATTCGTCGTCCCCCGGCACCCGTGGAAAACGCCGCTCGCGCCAGCGCAGCTTCGCATCCTCCATCAGCTCGCGCGAGCTCGCCACGAAATTCCACCAGAGCAGCCGTTCCCCGTCCATCTTCTCTCCGCCGATCAGCATCAGGCGCGCGCGCGTCAGCGCTTTCACGTCGACCGGTTCGCGATGTGCGAGAACTGCCATGTGCTGCTGCGGGAGCGGCGTCCCGGCCAACGTCACGTCACCCTCGAGCGCATAGACGGCGCGCTCCTCGTGCTCGGCGTCGAGCTCGAAAGTACGGCCGGCGTCGATCTCGACGCCGACGAAGAGCGTCTGGGTGAACACGGGAGCGGGGGAGCGCTTGCCGAAGGCGCTGCCTGCGACGACGCGCAACTCGACGCCCGGGGCTGAAATCCGCGGCAGCGTTGCCTTGGGGTGGTGGCTGAACGCCGGGTCGGCGAGCTCGTTCCTTTTCGGAAGCGCTATCCAGGTTTGCAGGCCCTGCAGGCGCGCGCCGGTGCGGCGCAGCTCCGGCGCGGTGCGCTCCGAATGCACGATGCCGCGCCCCGCGGTCATCCAGTTGACGTCCCCCGGGGCGATCGCCTGCACGGTGCCCAGACTGTCGCGGTGGAGGATTTCGCCCTCGAACAAGTACGTCACGGTCGCGAGTCCGATGTGCGGATGCGGGCGCACGTCGATGCCGGTGCCCGGCGCGAAATCCGCCGGACCCATGTGATCGAAAAAGATGAACGGGCCGACCATGCGGTGCGGCATCCCCGGGAGCACCCGCCGCACGGAGAATCCCCCGAGGTCGCGGGTGTGGGGTTCGAGCAGGGAAAAGGCGTTTGCGTTCATCGGTTGCCGCCGGCGAATCGGCGATGATACGCCACCCGGAAGTGGAGTGCGCGCCGCTCAGACCAGACGCCGGTTTTCCCTCAACATCGTCGCGCACTCCTCGGCCGTCGTCGGGACGGAGAAGTGATAGCCCTGAATCTCGTCGCAGCCGTTGGCGGCGAGGAGTTCGAGCTGCTCCTGCGTCTCCACGCCCTCGGCGACGACCCTGAGCTTGAGGTTGTGGGCAAGCCCGATGATTGCGAGTGTGATCATCGCGTCCTCAGGGTCGGTAGTGATGTCGCGAACGAAGGAGTGATCGATCTTGAGCGCATCGATCGGGAAGCGCTTCAGGTACGCAAGGCTCGAATAGCCCGTGCCGAAATCGTCCACCGAGATCTTCACGCCCGAGTCCTTGAGCCCGCGCAGCGTGCGCGCGGCGCCCTCGGGATCGCTCATCAGCAGGGACTCGGTGAGCTCGAACTGGACCAGCCCCGGGTCGATGCGTGCTTCGCGCAGCGTGTGCCTCACGATCGACTCGAAGTCCTTCTGCTGAAATTGGCGCGCCGAGAGGTTTACCGTCACCGGCCTGACCGGAAGGCCTTCACTCTGCCATGCAAGGATCTGTTTGCACACTTCGCGCAACACCCATTCGCCCACCGGCACGATCAGACCCGCCTCCTCGAGGACCGGGACGAATTCTCCGGGCAGAACCAGGCCCCTGTCGGGATGCTGCCAGCGAAGCAGAGCCTCGAAGCCGCAGATGTGTGTGCTCGCCAGATCCACCTTGGGTTGGTAGTGAAGGAGAAATTCCCCGCGATCGATGGCGCGCCGCAGGGCGCCCTCCATCTGTACGCGCGCGAGTGCCCGCTGATTCATCTCGCGCGTGAAGTACTGATAAGTGTTGCGGCCCTGTTCCTTCGCGCGATACATGGCGGTGTCGGCGTTCATGACGAGCGCCTCGGGGTTGTCGCCGTCGGCCGGGAACAGCGTGATGCCGATGCTCGCGCTGACGTAGGTTTCGAGGGCATCCAGCTTGAACGGCTGGGCGAGGGCGTCCAGAACTTTCTGTGCGACGACGCCCGCGTCTCCGAGCTTCGCGAGGTCCGACACGATCGCCCCAAATTCGTCCCCGCCGAAGCGGCCGACCGTGTCGCCGCTGCGCACGCATTGGGAAAGGCGGGTGCCGGCTTCCTTGAGCAGTTTGTCCCCGGCGCTGTGTCCCTTAGTGTCGTTCACCAGCTTGAAGCGGTCCAGATCGATGAAGAGCACCGCCATGGGATGCCCGCTACGTCGCGCGTGCGCCATGGATTTCATCAGGCGGTCGTGAAACAGGTGCCGGTTGGGGAGCCCGGTGAGAGAGTCGAACTGGGCGAGGTAGGAGAGGCGCTCCTCCGCGTCCTTGCGCTCGATCGCGACTGCAAGTATGTTCGCGACGCTCTGCAGGAAACTGGCATCGTCCTGGCCGAACCCGCGTTCCTTGCGGACATGCGCGCTGAGTAGGCCGAAAGTCCCTGCCGTTCCGAATATGGGGACCTGGATGCCGCTGCGCGCGCCCAGGGAAGGGAGCGGAGAATCCGAAAACCGCCCGTCCTTCGCCAGATCCTCGACGATCAGGGGTTCGCGGCGCGACAGTACGAATTCGAGGTTGCTCCCCGGCCGGATGGGTACGGTGCGGCGCTCCACTATTTCCCTCGGCCAGCCAAACGCGGCCTTGATCAGCAGTTGCTTGCCGCCCTCTTCGAGCTCGAGCACGCTGCAGAAGTCTGCCTTGAGCGACACCGAAACGAGCTCCACCGCGCGGCTCAGCACGTCTTCGACATCGGTGCTCGCGAACGCCTGCTGGCCGAACTCGGCGATGAGGCGTTGCCGCAGTGCCTGGTTGTGGATTCTCTCCTCCGCTTGTTTGCGCGAGCTGATGTCGGCCATGGCCCCGATCATGCGTACGGCCTGCCCTTCCTTGTCCCGGACCACCTGGCCGCGATCGAGCACGTGCACGAAGCTGCCGTCCTGCCGCCGGAACCGGTACTCGTCGCTCCAGTTCTCGCCGCCCGCACCGATCAGGCGGTGGACGCCGGCGATGACCCGCCCCTGGTCGTCGGGATGGATCCCCTCGTACCAGGACTTGACGGTGGAATCCGGGGTGTCGCGCGGATATCCGAATACTTTGGTGAAGTTTTCGTTCCACCAGATCTGATCCGTGACGAGGTTCCAGTCCCAGATCACGTCGTTGGTCGCCTGCACCGCCATGTCGAAGCGCTCGTTGCTCTTGCGCAGAGCCTCCTCCTGGGCGATCCGCTCGCGGATGTCGCGCGCGGTGGCGACGATGATCCAGCTGTCCCCCGAGCGCATCACGCGGCGCCTCGATTCGAACGGCAGCGTCGAGCCGTCCTTGCAGCGGTAGTAGCTTTGCATCCCTTGAGTCGATCCGGTTGCGATCATCTCGTCATAGACCGCTTCCAGCTCCTCCAGGGTCATCGGGAGAATGTCCTGGGGAGCCAACCCGAGAAGCTCCTCGCGCGAGTAGCCGAGGTTGCGGCAGACCGTTTCGTTCACGTCGACAAAGCGCATCGTCTTGCGATCGACCAGCAGGATCATGTCCCCCGACATGTCCATCGAGGCGCGGAAGCGCCGCAGCGCTTCCTCGCTCTGCTTGCTCTCGGTGATGTCCCTGCCGATTCCGCGGTACCCGCGGAATCGGCCTTCGGCGTCGAAGATCGGTTTGCCGCTGATACTTGCGATGTGGAGCTTGCCTTCGCGGTCGAGACGATGCCACTGCAGATCGCGAAACGGCTCATGCGCCTCCAGCAGCGCGCGGTGCGCCGCCCAGTCGGCCTCGGTCATGTTGAGCGTAGGCAGTTCCCAGCGCGTCTTTCCGATGACCGATCCCGACGCCTGTCCGATGCGGCGCGAGAGGTTGTCTGAGACCATGGTGAAGCGGAAATTCTCGTCCTGCTCCCAGTACCAGTCGGAGGACAGCTCGGTCAGGCTGCGAAAGCGCTCCTCGCTTTCGCGCAAGACTTCGTCGGCCTGCTTGCGCTGCACGAACTGGCCGATCTGCGAGCCGATCACATGGATTGCCTGGAGCAGATTTTCGTCGGGTTCGCGGATTTCACGGCTGTTGAACGCGAGCACGCCGATGACGTTCCCTCCAGACTTCACCGGGAAGACGAATGCGCCGTGCATGCCGGCTTCGTTCGCGATCGTTTTCCGGGACGCGCGCGCGTCCCGGGTGACGTCTGCGACCCAAAGCGGCTCGCCCGTTTGCCATACGATTCCGGCGATTCCGACGCCCGGGGTGTAGGTGACCTTGCGCGAGCGGTCGATATGGAGGTCGAACTGCGGACCGGGTTTGCTCCAGAATTCGGCAAAACGCATCACACCGGATTCGTCGTCGACGCGGAAGAAACGGCCGCAGTCCCAATGCTGCGCCTCGCAAACTGCGCGAATCGCCGCAGTCAGACCCGACGAAAGACTGTCGGCCTCCGCGATGCAGCGGGTGACCGCGTGCTCGAGCCGCAGCAATTGCTCGGTGCGCTTGCGGTCCGTAATGCGGCGGCCGATTCCGCGGTATCCCTTGAAAGTGCCGGACGCGTCGAATACGGGGACGCCGCTGGCTTCGATAAAATGTTCATGACCGTTCTTGTCGGTGAATTTCAATTCGAAGCCGTAGAAGGGCTGGCGCGCGTCGAGCAGCCTGCGGTGATCTTCCCACGTGCCTTCCAAGGGGATCGCGTTGAGGTCCCAGCGGGTCTTGCCGATCGTTTCATCGAGATCGGATTCCGCCGAGGGTCCGGGGTCCCGGCCCGCAATCCGGGTGAACCGGTAGTGAGTATCCTGCTCCCAGTACCAGTCGCTCGACAGCTCGGCAATCGCGCGGAAGCGCTCCTCGCTTTCGTGCAAGGCTTCATCGCTTTTTCCCTTGTGTCCGGGGCGAACGGGCTTTCTCACGACTGGGCTCTTCATGATGGAACGACCCGCGATCCGGTCCAAGCGGCACGGCCGCTCGGGCGATCCTTGCAAACGGGGCAATCCGGCGCGTTACGCATCGATGTCGCAGTGACCTGAGGTGCTGCCCTTCCCTGCCAGCGTGGTCTGGCATGGTGATTCAAGCACTTTTCACGGCACCTTGCTTGCCGATTCCCGGCGGCAGCCGACGCCTCGCTTAGCGCATCACCCGGTTTCGTCCGGCCCGCTTGGCGCGATACAGAGCTTCGTCGGCGGCGCGGATGACCAGTGCCGGTCGGATGAGCGTGTCGTCGCGCTCGGCGGCGCCGATGCTCACCGTGATTGAGAGCGTTTTGTCCGGGGCGCGGGTGGCGCGAAGCCGCGTGCCGGCTTCCCTTTCCTTGGGCCGATCCCCGCCGCGCGCGGCCATTTTGTAGTTTTCGATGTCCTTGCGCAGCTGTTCCAGGTGCGGCATCGCCTGATCCAGGGTGCGATCGGAGAACAGTACGCAGAACTCCTCGCCGCCGTAGCGGTACGATGTGCCCCCGCCTTCGATACTCGCAAGACGCGCGGCGACGAGCTTCAGCACCTGGTCGCCGATGTGGTGGCCGTGGGTGTCGTTGAACAGCTTGAAATGATCCACGTCGATCATCGCGATCGCGTACGTGGGTCCCAGCCCCGTAAGGCGCTCCTCCAGCGCACGCCGGCTGGGAAGATTCGTCAATTCGTCGCGGAACGCAAGGCGGTGCGATTCCTGTAATACCGACGCGAGCAGGATGAGTCCGGCAGCCGACATGAATGCGCCGAAGACCCCCGGTGTCGCTACCCATTCGCAGCCGATGAAGAACGCCACCAGGGCCGCCGCCATGCCGATGTCGAGCGGCCGGGGCTCTTTTCGAAATTCCTTGGGCCCGCGTCGCGGCCAGGCTCTTGCAACGGCGGCGGCAAACGCCGCGGCAAGCATGATCCGTGCTGCCAGCGGTGTCGGTGGGTAGCGCAGCAACCAATGATCGAGCACATCGCGCCACCCCATGCCGGAGAGATTGCTGCGCCCGGCGTTGGCGATCCAGATGACGACGAGGATTTCAGCCAGGCCGAGCAGGAGCCAGCGGTAATTCCGGTGCTGGCGTACCCCGCGCTCGGGGAAGGCAAGCACGAGCAGTACGTTGAAAGGGACGAGCATGGCGAGCGCGGTGAACACCGCGCGCAGGGCGAAGGTGTCCCGACCCAGATCCCAGGCAAACCTGTAGCCTATGTAAGCGGCCAGAAGCGATGCCAGCATGATGAGCGCGCGGCTGCGGTTGAACCATGCGCTGATGGCGACTCCGAGCAGGAGGACGACGTAAGGCCCGACCACGGTCAACCCGGACAGGGAAGACGGGAGCGTGGGGCTCGCGGCGATGGCGAGCGCGACCGCCAGCAGGATCACGACCGGCACCGATACCGGTCGCAGAATCTGTAGCGCCGCGGGGTTCAATGGAGTCAGCGACTTGAGCAAGGGTTCGCGATTGTAATGGTCAAATGCCCACACCTGAGGAATCCCTGCCGCTCCACCGGAGGATCACACTGGGACGGTCCGGGCGCAGAAGCGGGGGTCATTCCACAGTGTTGCGGAGGGAGACTAGGCGAAGCGCCGCCCGCGCGGGCCTGAATATCGCGGTTCCACGAACGCATGCGACCGCACCGATATGAATTAATCCCTTGATTCATCTTGACTATCATGGTTTCCTTACACCGCGTGTCGGGTTTGCCTGATGGACGAAGTCCTCGGGGCCGTTTAGCCTCAGTCACTGCGGCAGACATATCGGCGCGGCGGGCGCATCGAAAAACAGTCAGAATTGTAGATTCCAGCGAACGCGAAAGCTGAGCAACCGGGACGACAATGGAAGATTCCGCAGGAACCGAGAAGCCCACGGACGACTTCGGGCGCAGGAGGGAGGACTGGGTGATCAAGGAGTCGCCGCTTCTCCTGGGCATAATCACGCCCGATTTGAGACTCAAGAACCTGAATCGCACCTGGGAAAGGGCCCTCGGTTATCCGCGCGCTGTGCTCCTTGGAAAATCGCTCACCAGACTCATCGATCAAGGCGAGCAAGCGAGTGCGCTGATGCTCGTCAATCCGCGCATCCCTGCCGAAACCAAACCGATCGAATTCTCGCTGCGCTGCAATGACGGGTCGTACCGGTGCTTCGAGTGGGAAAGTCGGCCGGCGCGCGGAGAAGAGGGCGTGTTCGTGCGCGGAACGGACATCACCGAGCGCAAGAAAATGGAAACCACGGCCAATTTGCAGCAGTACCTGCGAGCGAAAAGAGCCGAGCGATCCGGGTGAGGCGTCGATAACGGCGCACCTAGACTACGGCGGACGCTCGCCGGCTCCGCAGAAAGTCTCTCAGCGCGCTCGCGGTGTGTCCTGTTTGCCGGGGTTCGATCAGTTTTTCCGGCGGTTCCTGCGCGACGATCCGACCTCCGGATTCTCCGCCGTCCGGCCCGAGGTCGATGATCCAGTCCGCGTCCGCAATCACATCCAGGTTGTGCTCGATCACGACCACGGTGTTGCCGGCGTCCACCAGGCGGTGCAGCACGCGCAACAGCTTCTCGACGTCGGCCATGTGCAGGCCGACGGTGGGCTCGTCGAGGACGTAGAGCGTCTTGCTGTCGGCGCCGCCGCGGCCGGGGCGCGATGCGGCATTGCCTTGCGCATCGGTGCGTACCTTGGCGAGCTCGGTGACGAGCTTGATCCGCTGAGCTTCGCCGCCGGAGAGCGTCGGGCTCTGCTGGCCTAGCGTCAGATAGCCGAGGCCCACGTCCTGCAGCAGGCGCAGCGCGTGATGGGTCGAAGGGTGCGCGGCTAAGAACTCCACCGCTTCGTCCACGCTCATCGCCAGCACTTCGCCTATCGATCTTCCCTTCCAGCGCACCGTCAGCGTTTCGGGGTTAAAGCGCGCGCCGCCGCAGGCCTCGCAGCTCACCTTGACGTCGGGCAGGAAGCTCATCTCGATTTTCTTGATGCCCTGGCCTTCGCAGGCTTCGCAGCGCCCGCCTTTGGTGTTGAACGAGAAGCGGCTCGCGCTCCAGCCGCGCATGCGCGATTCGTTCGCTTCGGCGAACAGGCGCCGGATCGCGTCCCAGAAGCCGACATAGGTCGCGGGGCAGGAACGCGGCGTCTTGCCGATCGGCGTCTGGTCGACTTCGAGCACGCGGCCGACGTTTTCCGCGCCGCGAATCGCGCGGCAACCGAATAGCGGCGCGTCTGTTTTGTTCCTGTGCTCGCCGACCATGCGCTCGAGGTTTGTGTAAAGAATGTCGCGTGCAAGCGTGGATTTGCCCGAGCCCGAGACGCCGGTAACTACGCTGAGTCTGGCGAGCGGCAGGCGCAGGTCGATGTTCTTCAGGTTGTGCAGCGACGCGCCGACGATCTCGATCGAGGGCGTGTTGCGCGTCACCGGGCGCTGCGGATGCAGCGGATGCATGAGCGGGTTCTTGAGAAACCTTCCCGTCACCGAATCGGCGTTTCGCATCAGGTCGTCGGCGGAGCCT
>DATDGA010000032.1:0-3012 GCA_036522335.1 Burkholderiales bacterium | reverse complement strand
AGGATCAACGATCCACCCTCAGCGAGGGTGATCCCCCAGGCTACAGCAGCGAAGTATCGGCCTCGGCCAGGTACGCCGCCGGCACCGCCGCTTCGGGAGCCAGCGCCGGCATCAACACGGCGCCGGCCTCAGCCGCGAGCTTCACCCACTCCGTGGCGGGCAGGCTCGTCCAGCCCTTCGCGTCGAGCCGGGCCCGCGCGGCCGTCCAGAGCCGCCAGTAGGCGGCCGGGTCGGCCGTCTGGGGCATCAGAAAGCCCGCCTCGGTGAAACTCGACAGCAGACGCGAGTCCGTCGTCAGGCTCCACTTGAAAAGATCCGGGTCGCCCTCCGCGAGCATGAACGTCCAATCGGTCAACTGCGTGACCGCGGCGCCGAAGAACGCGCCGGTCGGCGCCATCCGGCGGGGCCGGATCAGGCGCGCCACCGCGCCGGGCACCTCGCGGATGCTATCGGCCATCAGATCAGCCGGCGTCGCCCATTCAGGCGCGCCCGGCAGCCACCACCCGCGATGCCCCGCCACGTCGAGGCCGCGACTCTCGGCCCAGAGCGCGGTATCAGGGGCGATGGTCAACGGCGCCCGCATTGGGACGTCCGTCAAGGTTTCCATCACGGCCGGCAGGTCCAGATCGTGCCAGAAGTCATAGAGCACGGCGGTCGCCTCTAACGAGACGACGGCCGTCCACAAGTGCTCCTCCTCGGTGAACACGTCTTGCACCCGCCAGACCATGCCGGCGCCGGTACTGACCTGCCCCGCTTGGAGCACCAGCGCTTGCTTATAGGGCGGCATCCCGCCGAATTTCCTGCGGGCCGCCGCCGAGACGGTCTGCGCTTCCTCCGGCGCATTGATGCCGACGCTCCCGCCGCGGGCGAGGATCAGCGGCGCCATACTGATCTCGGTGGCGACGCCGACCCAGGCGCCCAGACTGATCCCGACGCCGAATAGCTGGTCGGTCGTCTGCGCGACTTCGAGTAGATTGCCCACCGAAGGCAGCCGCCCGAGCGAGCGGAGCTTGCGGGAAGCCCGCGCCTCCATCCCGAAGGGATTGTGGCGCGCCATGGTCCAAAACTCACGTTTCAAGGCGCCCTTCATGAGCGCCGATGGCAGACCCGACGCGACCGCTTCCGCGGGCCCCTGGCACGCGAGCGCGTAGGCCGGCGTCGCCATCATGCCAATCAGACTGAGCATGTTGAGCAGGTCGGAGACGAGCAGAATTTCGCCAACGATCGGCAGGAAGCGGCCCACCAGCCGCCCGCCGAGGCCGAGCGCGGCGCGCTCGAAGGCGAGCTTCGCGGCCAGCTCGCCCGCGGCTTTGATTTCCACGCGGGCCAAGCCCGCGGCGACGGTTGAATCAGCGAGCGCAAGGCGCGCGGCCAGTTCCCCGGCCGCGGCCCGGCCTGCGAGTTGCTGCCCAAACGCGGCGGCGGCCGCCGCTTCGGCGCGGCGGCCCGCCACTTCCGCGAGCGCCCGGGCGGTGCCCTCGCTTGCGGCGGGACTCATCCACTGCGTGACTTTCGGCAAGCCCCAGAGCGCGAGCCGCGCGAACGTCGCCACCGTGGACACGAAATCCTGGATGTTATCAATGGCGGTCAGGACCGTGCCGAAGCCTTGGCTATAGCCCGGTTGCGCACTCTGGGCCATCCGGTCTTTTTGCACCTCGCGACGCCGAAGCTCCGTGACTTCGGGCGCGGAGAGATTCGGCGCCCGTTTCTCGGACTTGGCCGCGTAGTATTCGAGCGCGCCCTCGCGGGTCCACGGCCCGGGCCCTTCAAGGTGGAACGTGTCCGACCATCCCGGCAGGTTGATCGTCGTGTAGCCGTCCGGGTTGCGCTTCGCCCGGTAGTAGGCTTCCTTGTACGCGAGCGCGTCGAGCGGATTGAGTTGCGCGAGGCCCTTGTTAAACCGCGCCCACTCGTCCTCAAAGAGCGACGAGATGGGGGTCATGAGGCCCACGGGCCGCGCCTAGCAGCGCCGCCGGTCGGCGGCGTCACGCCCCGTGGGTCGGTCGCTCTGCCAGGGGTCGCCTGGGACCGAAGGTCCCGGCGCGACGGCCCCCCCCTCTGACACAGCCCGGGGTGACCGCGCTGGACCCGAGGAGAGGGTCGGGGGAATCGGACGGGACCACCGGGCCCGCGCGCGATCACAGTCCGGCCCGAGGAGCAGCCACCACCAGACCGGGAGCACGATGCACGACGCGAACACCCAGAGCGCGATGAAGGTGAACATCAGACGGGCAGCGGGCGGTTGACCCAGTCCGCCGGTTGCAGGTGATCGTGGTCCTGCTCGTCAATCCGCCGCAGGCCTTCGCTCGCGAGCCACGTATCGGCCTCGTCGCCCGGTCGCGCGCCGTCATAGACGACATCGACGCCGACGCCGTGCACATGCGGGCTCCCCGCGACGCCGCCGATCAGGCGGTTATGCGTGACGGTGCGATAGCCGGAGCGTTCCGAGGCGGCGAACGCCAAGCAGTACGCGAAGGCTTTCAGGCGAAAGACGTGCGGGACCATGCTAGACCCGCACCACGGAGACGCCGAGGCGTTGGCAGACCCACGCGACGTCCGGTTGGATGGTCTCGCAGCAGATCACCGGGATTAGCTGGCGGTCAAAGACCTGCTCGCGCTCGCAGACGAGCGTGTAGCAGAGCGCGGAGCCGACCGCCGACACCGTGGCACTGGGGCGCACCTCGATGATCCAGGCTTGATCTTCGGTCAGGCCCACCGCGTCGATCTTTAGCGCCGTGTTGTACTGCCAGCCGAGTTGTTCCTCGACGGACAGGTCCAACCCCTCGATGCGCCGACCGCCCAAGGCCACGTCGTAGCAGAACGACAGGAAGTCCGTCCCCGACGCGTTGAGGAAGCGCGTCCAGACCGCGGCGTCGAGCTTCGCCATGTGCGGATAGTTCCCGCGAAACGTCGCGGGGACCGGGGTCGGTGGGTAGACGGCCGGCATGCGGGGCGCCGTCGCTACGCTTTGAGAATGCCCGCGGTGATGAGTTGCTCGCGCGTGGCCGCGGT
>DATDGA010000031.1:0-4397 GCA_036522335.1 Burkholderiales bacterium | reverse complement strand
ATAGTAGATGCTGTAGAGCAGCAGCAGCGCGCCCACCCCGGCGCGCAGGTAGGCCGGGTTGATGTGCGCCAGCAGCATGGCGCCGAGCGGCACGCCGATTGTGCCGCTGATGATGAACGGCGCGACTTTGCGCCAGTTCAGCGCGTGCCGCAGCTTCCACACGCCGTAGCCCTGCAGCAAAACGCTGTAGCTCACCATCAGGGTTACGGTCTGGACCGGCGTGAGGATGTGCAGCCATATGCCGGACACCACGAGGCCCATGGCGAAACCGGCAAGACCGGTCGTCACCGCGCCGAGAAATGCCGCCAGGAGAAAAAATCCGAGAACCATGCCATCCATAGGTCGCTCCCAAAATGAAGTGACCAGCGCTTGGATGGATGGATGCCATCTGAAGGGGAGGCTGCTGTGTCCCCCGCGATTCCGAAAGTCGGAATCGGAGCGGCTTGGATGCGAAACGCGTCTTTCGGACCGGGTGCCTGCTGACGACCCGGCTGGGGGCGCACGGAATCGGCGCTCCCACAAAACTGAATTGCCGCCCGGAAGGGCGCTATCTCTTCAAGTCATGCAGAATCCTCCTTGAGTTTCAGCGCGAGGATGCCGCGCCGTAACCGAAATCGTCGAACAGCGTCACGCTGTCCGCCTTGGTCCACACGCCCACCGCGCCGGGGCCGGAGATGCGATCATCGTCGATTTCGATGTAGACCTTGCCATCGAGCGCCACGCGAATCTTTTTACCGGAGAACTCCACCCGCAGCTCGTGCCAGACGTTGCCAGGCACCGGCGCATCGACGTATTTGATGGTGTTGCGTCGGCCATTGACGGTGTAATAGAGCGACACGTTGTTCTCCAGCGCGTTCGCGCGCGCGACATAGTAGTTGTCGCCGTCCTTCCAGCGCCACACCACTCCGCCTGCCTGGTCTTCGCGGCCCGCGAGCGGCTTGAACTTCACCTCGACGTAGCCGTCGGCGAGGGACACATCCGGCCTCACGCACCAGGGAAAGAACCCGCTGCCCGACTGCTTGAGCACGTTGGGCTTGCTCGGCGCGGAGGCATCGGCCTCGACCGACCATTTCGGAAAACCGCGGCCGGTGACGCCGCCGCGCCAGCCCGCGGGCAGCGCGCCCGGCGCGTCGCGGTCGAAGGAAAACGTTTCAGCGTGAGTCGTCATGGCGGCCACCGATGCGAGAGTTGAAATGAAGAGCGAGAGGGCTTTGTTCATGGCGCGGTCCCCTGTTCAGCGGTACGCCGCGGGGTTCCAGGTGTGAACCTCTTCCTGCCCCGACTTGCACCAGGCGTAGAGCGCGTCGTACATGACCATGCCTGCCTTAAGCATCTCGTGGTCGTCCGCGAAGTTGCGCGAGAGCCCGAGCGAGATCGCCGCGAGCCCCGGCGCCTGCGGCGCGAGATCGAGGCGCGCGGTGTCCGCGCCACGGACGATGAGGGCGAGGTGCCCGAGCGCCGGATCGCTCAGGCGGTAGTGCTTCAGGAACGCATCGAAGCTGCAGAGTTCGCCTTCGTGCGAGAAGTGCACGTCGGGGATGTCGTAGGGCGTCGCGTCGCGCTCTTTCGCCGCGGCCAGCACCTCTTTCGTCGGAACGTAGAGGAACTCCGCTCCGGGATCGACGAAGCGCGCGATCAGCCACGGGCAGGCGATGCGGTCGATCTTCGGCCGCTCGCGCGTCACCCAGCGCGTGTTCGCTCCCGCGGGCTTTGCGTCGAGCGCACCGCCTGCCGCCTTCCAGCCCTCGACTCCGCCCTGCAGGTATTGTGCCGAGAGGCCGCGCTCGGCGAGCGCCTTTGCGACGCCCTGGCTCACTTCATGCCCGTGCACGCAGCACGCGACGACCCGGCTTGCGCGCGGCAGCTCGCCCGCCCAGTCGGCGACGCGCTCGGGATCGCGCCACAGGGCGCCGGCGATCATGTCGGTCGCCGCGCAAAACGCCGGCTCCCGCCGCACGTCGATGACCAATGGAGGCCGGCCGCCGTGAATGGCGGACAGAACTTCTCTGGTCGATATGAAACTGGCTGATGTCGTCGCGTCCATAGCTTCTCCTGACGGAAGTCAGTGAAGCAGAGCTTGGACGCGGACGTCTTGAACCGGTTTGGAGCCGGGCGGGGAGTCTGCATTTCCCCGTGAGGGCAGGATATTGGACCGGCGCCGCGACGATGTCAAGCGCGGCCGGACTGCGGCAGGGGCGAAGCCCCGCCGCGCATCACTTCGACTGCGCGAGCAGATCCAGTCCGATCTCGGATACCGAGCGCACACCCGAGAGCTGCATGGCGCGCACCAGCTCGTCGCGCAGGATCTCGAGGGCGCGCGCCGCGCCCGCTTCGCCCGCCGCGCTCGCGCCGAACAGTGTCGCACGCCCGAGCATCACGCCTTCGGCTCCGAGCGCAATCGCCTTGACGATGTCCACGCCGCGGCGCACGCCTCCGTCCACCAGCACGCTTATCCTGCCCTTGACTGCGCGAATGATGGGTGGAAGAGCATCGAGCCCCGATACGGCTCCGTCGAGCTGGCGCCCGCCGTGGTTGGATACCACCACCGCGTCGATGCCGAGAGAGGCGAGTCGTTCGGCGTCGTCGGCGCGCAGAATCCCCTTCACCAGCATTTTCTTCGGCCAGCGGTCGCGCATCGCCTTCAGCCCGTCCCAGTCGAAACCCGCGTCCCAGAAGCGACCGACCGACGAGGCGATCTCGGCGGCGCTGCGCGACTCCGGCGCGAGGCTCGCGACGTTCTCGAGCACCGGCATGCCATGGCGAAGCATGGAGAGCGCCCAACCGGGGCGCGAAGCGAAGTCGAGCAGGTTCTTCGCGGTGAAATGGAACGGTACGGAGAAATGATTGCGGAAATCGCGCTCGCGCTTGCCGCCGACCGGCACGTCCACCGTGACCATCAGCGCGTCGTAGCCGAACCGGCGCGCCTGCTCGATCAACTGCAGCGTCATGTCGCGCTGCTTGAAGATGTAGGCCTGGAACCACAGCCGCCCGCCGGCCTCGCGCGCGATGCGCTCGATCGACGACGTCGCCATGGTCGAGAGCGTATACGGGATGCCGGCCGCGGCGGCCGCTCGCGCGATGCCCACGTCGCCCCGGGGCCAGCTGAAGCCGACACCGCCCGTGGGCCCGATCGCGATCGGCAGCTTCGAGGCTGCGCCGAGGATCATCGCTGAAGTATCGATTTTCGCCACGCCGGTGAGCATCTTCGGCGCGAGGCGCACGCGCTCGAACGCTGCGCGATTTTCGCGCAGCGTGATCTCGTCCTCGGCAGCGCCGTCGTAGAACTCGAATACCGCCCGCGGCAGCCGCCGCTTCGCGATGCGACGCAGCTCTTCGATGTTCCACGCGCGCAGGACGCGCGCGGAGGCGCGTCTCGAAACCGGGCAGGAGGACGCCGCCGGAGCAGCGGTGTCGCCGGCGGCACTGCGAAGCCCGCTCGCCGCGCTCATTCCGCCTTCACTCCCGAGGCCTTGATGACTCGCGCCCAGCGCTCGTAGTCCTTCTTGAGGAACGCGGCGAATTCGGCCGGCGTGTCGCCGATCGGCACGGCGCCGAGCGCGCGGAAGCGCTCGCGGGTATCCGGTTTCGCGATCGACTTGCGCATTTCCTCGCTCAGGCGGTCGACGACCGCAGCCGGCGTGCCCGCGGGCGCGAGCACGCCCACCCAGGGTGCGGTCTCCTCGAATCCCGGCAGGCTCGCTTCGGCCATGGTCGGCACACCGGGGAAATCCGGATGGCGCTGGGGCGTGCCGACGGCGAGCACCTTGATCTTCTTCCCGGCGACCTGGTCGGCGATGCCGACGATGGGATAGAACATGAAGGTGACGCGCCCCGACATCACTTCGGCGAGCGCCGGGCCGTTCCCCTTGAAGGGAACGTTGATCATTTTTGTGCCGGTGAAATTCTCGAGCATCGCCCCGGCGAGATGCGACGAGCCGCCGATGCCCGAGGTGCCGTAGCTCACTTCGCCCGGCTTCGCCTTGGCCATCGCGATCAGCTCCTTCATCGAGCCGAGCGGGGTCTGCTCGGCCGTGACGATCACCATCGGCAGCACCGCCGCGTTGCTGACCGGGGCGAAGTCCTTGAACGGGTCGTAGCGCGCCTTGGTCTCCGGCAGGATCGCGTTCACGAGGAGCGACAGCGACGAGAAGAGCAGCGTGTAGCCGTCCGCGGTCGAATGCGCGACCGCCTCGGTCGCGATGATGGCATTCGCGCCGGGCCGGTTCTCCACGATGAAGGACTGGCCGAGCGAAGCGGTCATGTCCTGCGCGACGATGCGCGCGATGACGTCGGTCGGCCCGCCGGCCGCGAAGCCGACGACGATCTTGGCCGGCCGGGTCGGATAGTTCTGCGCGGCGGCGGCGCACGCAAGCACACACATCGCCGCGGCAGCGAGC
>DATDGA010000030.1:0-2382 GCA_036522335.1 Burkholderiales bacterium | reverse complement strand
GTCGATGGCCCCAGATGATGACCGCAGATCGTCATCATTCCCTTAACGATGCGGATTCCGGCGAAAGCGGACAGTGATTCCGATCGATTGCGGACAGCGTTCCGATCGATCGCGGACAGCGTTCCGGTGATCGCGGACAGTGGCTCCCGTCGACGGCTTCAAGGGTTCACTGGACGGTGTCGGTGTCAAGCTTTTCACGCTAATCGACCCTGTCGAGACCAGCTCTCGTCCCATCCTTTGGTTCGATCGGCACCATCCTTCCGCCCCGACCCGCACGCGCCTCGTGCCGGCGCGCGCAGTGGCGGTCAAGGATGGCCCGTCTTCGGGCCACCGCGTCAGCGGCGCGCAGCGTCCTTGACGGCCGCGAGCACGACGGCAGGCTCGATCGCGTCGGGGGCCTCACGCCGCACACACCATTCCTGGGGCAGAAAGCGTACTCATGGTCACTTGCCGGATTTTTCCGGTGGTTTGCGCAGGGTCTCGCCGTCGAGGGCAAGACGGTGCGCGGTGTGCACGAGGCGGTCGAGGACAGCATCGGCGATTGTCGGATCGACGATCACCTCGTGCCAGTGATCGACGGGGAGTTGACTGGTTACAATCGTCGAACGGCAGCCATGGCGATCGTCGACGATTTCGAGCAGGTCGCGGCCCTGCTGCGAGGTCAGTGGCGCCAGCCCCCAGTCATCGAGGATCAGAAGCTCGACACGGGCGAGGCTCTTGAGGAGGCGTGCATACCGTCCGTCGCCGCGTGCCAGTGCAAGTGCGTCGAGCAGGCGTGGTACGCGATAATAGAGCACCGATCGATCATCACGGCATGCCTTGTGTCCGAGCGCGCAGGCGAGCCAGCTCTTGCCCGTGCCGGTTTTCCCGGTGATCAGGAGGTCGTGTCGCCGGCCGATCCAGTCGCCGGTCGCGAGCTTGGCGAACAGCGCCTTGTCGAGACCGCGTGCCGCCCTCGTGTTGAGATCCTCGATGGTGGCATTCTGCCTGAGGTTGGCAAACTTGAGCCGGGTGACGAGCCGCTTGCTTTCGCGCTCGACGGCCTCGCGATCGACGAGGAAGCCGAGCCGCTCCTCGAACGTGAGCGAAGCAACAGCGGGCTGCTGCCGCTGCTCCTCGAGCGCTTTGGCCATGCCGACGAGACCGAGGGCGATCAGCCGGTCGTGTGTGGGATGTGGAAGCATGTGTCATTCCTCTGCTTTCATTTCACCCGCAGCTTTTCTTCGCGTACCGCCGCTTGCGGGCCTCCCGGGGCACGCGATCATCCGGGGGGTTGCTCAGTGGTAGTAGCCACGCCCGCGGATGTTGGCGTGCCGGATTGGGGACGCGTCCGGCGTATTCGGTTCGGCGAAGGCGCGATCGAGCCCGTTCTGCAGGATCGACTTGATTGAGCCGTAGGTGGTGGCGCGAATATCGTTGCCGCGCCTGGCCGCAGCCTCGATGCGCTCCGGTCCATAGCTTTTCACGAGGCTGAGAATGCCGAGGCACGAGCGGAAGCCCTGCTCGGGATGCGGCTTCGCCTTCATGATCGCCTCGAACAGCGCGATCGTGGCGGGGCCGATCTTCTCGGCTTCGCGCAACATGCGTGCCGGCGACCATTCTGCGTAACGTCGATGGCTCGACGGCATGTGCTCCGGGATCGTGGTGTGCTTGTGCGCGACGCGCGAGCGCATGTGGCTCGCAATCCGCTCGCCCTTGTGGAAGACCTCGATGGTGCCGTCTGTGAAGCGCGCCTCAACGGTCTCGCGCAACAGCCCGAACGGCACCGAGTAGTAATGGTCATCGACCTCGACATGATAATCGGGCGCGACCGTGCAGCGCTTCCACTCGGCATATTGGTAGCGCTCGCTCGGTAGCCCGTTCAGCGCCGGCCGATCGATACTCGCGAAGAGATCGTTGCGGCTCTGCTTCAGATGCTTCATCACCTTCGCGTTGATCGTCGTTACGCAGTCGCGAACCGCGTCGTTCAACTCGACCAGGGAGAAGAAGCGCCTGTTGCGCAGCTTGCCGAGCACGAAGCGAGAGACGATGCCGACGGCGGCCTCGACCTTGGCCTTATCCCGGGGACGTCGAACGCGCGCCGGCAGCACGACGAAGCCGTAGTGATCGGCAAGATCCTGATACGTCCTGTTAACGCCCGGCTCGTAGCGCGACGGCTTCGTGATGCCGGCTTTGAGATTATCCGGCACCGCAGCCTTTGGCACACCGCCGAGGAAGTCGAGCGCGTTGACGTGCGCACCAATCCAGTCGGGCAGCGTCTCGCTCCAGCGCGCCCCGGCGTAGGTGTAACTCGACGCGCCGAGTGCCGCGACGAAGAGGTGCGCCGCGTGCACCTCGCCCGTCATCGGATCGATGATCGGCACCGTGTCACCAGCCCAGTCG
>DATDGA010000029.1:0-3233 GCA_036522335.1 Burkholderiales bacterium | reverse complement strand
GTCCTGAAGCGCCTTGTCCACGCCCTCAGGCGACGCGCCCTCGTCCAGGAGGAAGAAGGCCTGCTGCAGGTAGCGCTCGACCATGCGGTTGCCGATGAAGCCGTCGCACACACCGGACACGACCCCGATCTTGCCGAGAGTCTTTGCGAGCTTCAGGGCGGTGACAAGCACCTCGTTCGAAGTTTTCGCGCCGCGCACGACTTCGAGCAGGCGCATCACGTTCGCGGGCGAGAAGAAATGCATGCCGATCACCGCCTCCGGGCGAGAGGTCGATGCGGCGATCGCGTCGACGTCGAGCGTCGAGGTGTTGGTCGCGAGGATCGCGCCCTTCTTCAAGGCGCGGTCGAGCTTCACGAACACTTCCTTCTTCACCTGCATGTCCTCGAACACCGCCTCGATCGCGACGTCCGAGCCGCCGAGGTCTTCGTAGGCGAGCGTCGGGGAAATGCGCGCCAGACGCTCGTCCATCTCGCCTTGCGCGAGCCGCCCTCGCGCGACCGCGCTCGCGTAGTTCTTGCGGATCGCCGCGAGGCCCCAGTCGAGCGCCTCCTGCTTCATCTCCAGGAGTCTCACCGGAAGTCCTGCGTTGGCGAAAACCATGGCGATTCCACCGCCCATGGTGCCCGCGCCGACAACGGCGGCGCTCCGGATTTCGAGAGCCCGCGTGTCCTCGGGCACGCCGGGGATCTTCGCCACCGCCCGCTCGCCGAAAAACGCGTGGCGCAGCGCTTTCGATTCGGCGCCGACGATCAGCTCCTCGAAACAGCGGCGCTCGAACTTCACTCCCTCCTCGAAGGGCAGTTTCACCGCCGCCTCGACCGCGTCCACGCATTTCATTGGAGCCGGGAAGCCGCGGTATTCACGGGAGACTCGCGCGCGCGTCTCGGCAAAGAATTTCTCCGGGTTCGCGAGTTTCGCCGGAAGCTCGCGCAGTATCCGCAAGGGCCGCGCCTCCGCCGCGAATGCGAGGGCCCCTTGCAGGAGATCGCCCTCGATTACCTTGTCGATGAGGAGCGTTCCGGCAACGGACTCGGGCTTGACCGGATTGCCCGTGACGATCATCTCGAGCGCGCGCTCTGCGCCCAAGGCGCGCGGCAGCCGCTGCGTGCCGCCGGCGCCGGGAATGAGCCCGAGTTTCACTTCGGGCAGCGCGAGCTGCGCCCCCGCTGATGCGACGCGGTAATGACATCCCAGGGAAAGCTCCAGGCCTCCGCCCATGGCGACGCCGTGGATCGCCGCCACCACGGGTTTGGGCGAGGCCTCGATCGCGGCGATGAGCTCGCGCAGGTTCGGCGAGGCGGTCGAGGCGGGCGTGTTGAATTCCCGGACATCGGCGCCCGCGGAAAAGGCGCGGCCGCCGCCGATCAGGACGATCGCCTTCACCGACGGATCGGCGATCGCCTGCTGCAGGCGCTCGCGAACTGCGACGCGCAGCGCGTGCGCGAAGGTGTTCATCGGCGGATTGTCGAAGACGATCGCGGCGACTGTGCCGCGGACGGAATAGTCTGCCGCGCTCATCGGTTTTCCCGGTTTGCGCCCGATTGTAGATTGACACGGGTTTCCGCGCAGGGTAATTTTCGCGGGCCCCCACAGCAATCTCAGGAGACAACCATGCGCGGTCTCATGATGGACATGCCGCTGCTCGTGTCGTCGCTCATCGTGCATGCCGACCGCAGCCATGGAGACACCGAGATCGCCTCCCGGACCATCGAAGGGCCCGACAAGAATGGGGCAGGCGCGATTCACCGATACACGTACTCGCAGGCGCACAAGCGCTCGAAGCAGCTCGCGCAGGCGCTCGCACGCCTCGGGGTGAAGCAGGGCGAGCGCGTCGGCACTCTCGCCTGGAACGGCTATCGCCACTTCGAGCTCTACTATGGCGTCGCGGGAATGGGCGCGGTGGTGCACACCATCAACCCGCGCCTCTTCCCGGACCAGCTCGTCTTCATCGTCAATCACGCGGAAGACGCCTACGTTTTCTTCGACCTGAGCTTTGCCGCGCTCGCGGAAAAGCTCGCGCCTGCATGCAAGGCGGTGAAGGGCTGGGTCGCGATGACCGACCGCGCGCACATGCCCCAGGTGAATCTGCCGAACCTGTTGTGCTACGAGGAGCTGCTCGCGCCCGAGAACGGAAATTACGAGTGGCCGCAACTGGACGAGTGGACGGCGTCGGGCCTGTGCTACACCTCCGGCACGACCGGCAATCCGAAAGGCGTGCTCTATGCCAACCGCTCGACCGTGCTGCACGCCTATGGCGCCTCCTTGCCGGACGCGTTCAACTGCTCGGCGCTCTCGGCGATCCTGCCCGTGGTGCCCATGTTCCACGTCAACGCCTGGGGCATTCCCTATTTCTCTCCCATGAACGGCGCGAAGCTCGTTTTCCCCGGCGCGGGTCTCGACGGCAAGAGCCTCTACGAGCTGTTCGAGGCGGAGAAGGTCACGCACACGGCGGGCGTCCCCACCGTATGGCTCGCGCTGCTCGCGCACATGAAGCAGAACAATCTCAAATTCAGCACGCTGAAAACGGTGGTCGTGGGAGGCTCGGCCTGCCCGCCGGCGATGATCGATACGTTCCAGGACGAGTACGGCGTGCGCTGCCAGCACGCCTGGGGCATGAGCGAGATGAGCCCGCTCGGCACCTTGTGCACGCTCAAGACCAAGCACGAATCTCTGCCCCGCGAAAAGAAGCACGAGGTGGAGTCCAAGCAGGGCCGGGCCATATACGGCGTCGAAATGAAAATCGTGGACGGCGAGGGCAAGGAATTGCCGCGCGACGGCAAGGCCTTCGGCGATCTGATGGTGCGCGGGCCCTGGGTGCTGCGCGAATATTTCAAAGGCGAAGGCGGCAACCCCTTGCGCGACGGCTGGTTCCCGACGGGCGACGTCGCCACCATCGACCCGGACGGCTACATGCAGATCACCGACCGCTCGAAGGACGTTATCAAATCGGGCGGCGAATGGATCAGCTCGATCGACCTGGAGAACATCGCGGTGGCGCATCCGGCGATCGCGGAAGCCGCGGTGATCGGCGTGCGCCATCCCAAGTGGGACGAGCGCCCGGTCCTGGTGGTGGTGAAGAAGCCCGGCGCCGAGATCTCGCGCGAGGACCTGCTCAAGTTCTATGAAGGCAAGATCGCGAAATGGTGGATGCCCGACGAGGTGGTTTTCGTCGACGAGATCCCGCACACCGCGACCGGAAAGATCCAGAAGACGGTGCTGCGGGAGCGGTTCCG
>DATDGA010000028.1:0-2927 GCA_036522335.1 Burkholderiales bacterium | reverse complement strand
GGGCGGGATCTCGCTCTTCGCTACTCGACGGTTACGGACTTCGCGAGGTTGCGCGGCTTGTCGACGTCGTTGCCCCGCTCCAATGCCGCGTGGTAGGCGAGCAGCTGCAGCGGGATGGTATGCAGGATAGGTGAAAGGATTCCGGCGTGATCGGGCATCCGGATGACGTGAACGCCCTCGCCCGCAACCATGCGGGTGTCCTGATCGGCGAGCACGTGCAGCTCGCCCCCCCGCGCGCGCACTTCCTGCAGGTTCGACTTCAGCTTTTCCAGAAGTGCATCCTTGGGCGCGATGGCGATCACCGGCATGTTCTTGTCCACCAGCGCGAGCGGCCCGTGCTTGAGCTCTCCGGCGGCGTAGGCTTCGGCATGGATGTAGGAAATCTCCTTCAGCTTCAGCGCACCCTCCATCGCGATGGGGTAGTGAATGCCGCGCCCGAGGAAGAGAGCGTGTTCCAGATGGGCGAATTTCTCCGACCACATTTTTATTTGCGGTTCCACCTGCAGCACGCTCTCCAGCGCCCGCGGCAGATGCCGCAACGATTGCAATAGCTCCGCTTCGCGCTCCGGAGACAGCGTGCCGCGGATCTTGGCCAGAGTCATTGTGAGCAGCACCAGCGCAGCAAGCTGGGTGGTGAAAGCCTTGGTCGAAGCCACGCCGATCTCCGGACCCGCGCGAGTCAGAAAGCGCAGGTCCGAGGCGCGCACCAGCGCCGATTCGGGCACGTTGCAGATCGAGAGCGCATAGCGGTGCCCGCGCGACTTGGCGTATTGGAGCGCCGCGAGCGTGTCTGCGGTCTCCCCGGACTGCGACACCGCGACCACCAGTCCTTTCGGATTCGCCACGGATTCTCGATAGCGGTATTCGCTCGCGATCTCGACGCTGCAGGGGATTGCCGCCAGCGCCTCGAGCCAATAGCGCGCGACCATCCCTGCGTGATAGCTGGTACCGCAGGCAAGGATCAATACCGAATCGACGTCTCGAAACACCCGCTCGGCCTCCGTGCCGAAGAGCTGCGGAGACATCGACTGGGCTCCGGTCTCCATTTCCAGGGTGTTCGCCACAGCCATCGGCTGCTCGAAAATCTCCTTTTGCATGTAATGCCGGTAGGGTCCCAATTGCACCGCTGCAGCAGTCAGCTTGCTTACGTGCACCGGGCGCTCGACCAGATTGCCCCGAACGTCGGTAATGCGCGTGCCTCCGAGCGTGATTTCCGCGCAGTCGCCGTCCTCGAGATAGATGATGCGGGGTGTGACCTGGATCAGCGCCGAAGTATCGGAGGCGGCAAAATTTTCGCCGTCACCGAGGCCGAGAAGTAGCGGGGCCCCGTGCCGCGCGACCACCAGCCGCGAGGGATCGGATTCGCTCACCACTGCGATCGCATAGGCACCGACCAGCTCGACCACGCTTTTCTTCACCGAATCGAACAACGTCGTACCCGCATGCAGATTCGAGTGCACCAGGTGGGCGATGACTTCGGTATCGGTATCGGAGACGAAGTCGTAGCCCTTTGCGCGCAGGCGTTTGCGCATCTCCTCGTGGTTCTCGATGATGCCGTTGTGCACCACCGACACGCCCCCCGACATGTGCGGGTGCGCGTTCTTTTCCGATGGAACGCCGTGAGTCGCCCAGCGCGTATGCGCGATGCCGATGTCCCCCGCTAGGCTCTGCGAGCGCGCCAGCTTTTCCAGTTCCGCCACGCGGCCGGTCGAGCGGACCCGCCGCAGCACCGCATGCGATTCGCCCGTGGCCTTGCCGTCGAGCACCGCGACTCCCGCGGAGTCGTAGCCGCGGTATTCGAGCCGCTTCAATCCCTCGATCAGAATCGGAACAACGTCCCGTCTGGCGATTGCACCCACTATTCCGCACATGCGATCCGCCTTCCGACTATTTCTTCTTTACCGGCCGCCGCCAGCCCGGAATGGACATCTGCTTGGCGCGCGAGATTGTCAGCTCGCCTGCAGGAGCGTCCTTGGTGAGCGTGGTGCCGGCGCCCAGGGTCGCCCCACGACCGACCCGCACCGGCGCGACAAGCTGCGTGTCGGAGCCGATGAAGACATCGTCCTCGATGACGGTGCGGTGCTTGTTCGCTCCGTCGTAGTTGCACACGATGGTGCCGGCGCCGACGTTGACGTTGCTGCCGACATCGGTGTCGCCGATGTAGGAGAGGTGATTGGCCTTCGAGCCCTCGCCTATGCTGCTCGCCTTGACCTCTACGAAGTTGCCTATATGTACTCTTGCGGCAAGGCGCGTGCGCGTGCCCGGGCGGATGCGCGCATAGGGCCCGATGCGGCAGTCCGCGCCAATATCGGCGTCTTCCAGGTGGCAGAAGGGTTCGATACGCGTGCCCGGGGCGACCGTTACACCTTTCAGCACGCAATTCGCACCGATCGACACGAGGTCACCGAGTTCCACCTCACCCTCGAAGACGCAGTTCACGTCGATCGCGACGTCGCGGCCGCAGCTGAGGCTTCCGCGCACGTCGCAGCGCGACGGATCGGCGAGCGCCACACCCCGTTCCATGAGCTCATCGGCGAGGTTGCGCTGGTAGATGCGCTCCAGTTCGGCGAGTTGGCCCCGGCTGTTCACGCCGAGGGTCTCCCACGCTGCGTCTGCCTGCAAGGCCACCACGGGTACGCGCTCCTTCTTCGCAAGCGCAACGATATCGGTGAGGTAGTACTCCTTCTGGGCGTTGTTATTTTCCAGCTTTGCGAGCCAGGACTTGAGCACCCTCGTCGGCGCGACGAGGATGCCGGTGTTGATCTCGTGGAGGGCACGCTGCCGCGGCGTGGCATCTCTTTCCTCGACGATGCGCGCCACACTCTTCCCGTTTCGTATGATGCGCCCATACCCGGAGGGATCATCGAGCGTCGCGGTGAGCAGGCCCAGTCCCTTCCCGGACACCTCGACCAGACGCTTGAGCGTCT
>DATDGA010000027.1:0-2716 GCA_036522335.1 Burkholderiales bacterium | reverse complement strand
GGCGCCACCACGTGCTCGTAAATCGCCCATGCCGCGAACGCCCCGACGAGGACGAAGAGCCAGGCCGGGACGACGACGTCGCTCATCGCCGCGCCTCTTCCGGCGAAAGGAGCTCGCTCACCGCCGCCTCCACGTGCAGGCGGGCGGTGTCGAGCAGCGTCATGCCGATATCGATTGCGTCGCGCAGCAACAAAGGCAGTTCGGTGCCGCCGAGGATGAGCGCTTCGATGTTCTGCCGGATTTTCATCTGCCGCGCGATCGCCACGTAGCGGTCGCGCGTTTCGGCCCGGACGACTCCGTTGACGAGCTCATTCAGGTAAGTGTCGTGGATGAATTCCTGGTCCCCGGATTCCGGGATCGCGACCTCGATCCGTTCGCGTGCGAAGACTTTCTGATAGAAGCCGCCCTGCATCGTGAAACGGGTACCGAAAAGCCCGACGCGTCTCAGCTTGCGCTCGACCGCCGCCCTGCATGTGGTTTCGACTATGCTGATGAGCGGGATGGGCGAGCCGTGCTGGATCTCGTCGAACACGATGTGCGGCGTGTTGGAGGACAACAGTCCGTGCGTCGCGCCGGCGCGCGCGAGGCGCCGGACTTCCTCGAGCATGTATGCGGCCAGTCCCGCCAGGTCGTTCGAACTGACGAGCTTCAGGGCTCTTGCCAGGTCGATGCTGTTGATGACGACGGGAGGATAACCTCCGTCGGGCCTGCGTTCCCGATAGATCGAGATGAACAGCCGGTAGTAGTCGATCGTCGATTCCGGGCCGATGCCACCTACAATGCCGATCAGCTTCATGGCGTCTATGGGCGTCCCGCAAGCCCGGTGGGGCCCGGCGTCCCCGGGGCGTGCGCGGGAATCAGGGCTCTTGCGAATCCATCAGGATGAAGGCGACGCGGCAGGGCTTGCCGCTGCGGTTCACCCACGCGTGGTTGGTCGCCTGCTGCACCACGACGTCGCCCGCCTTGAGGTGGACTTCGCCCTCGTCCATCAGCATGTCGATCTCGCCGGACATGATGAGCGCGTAATCGACGCTGCGCGTGCGGTGCATCATCGGGTGGCGCGGCGGCAGACCCTTCGCGGGCGCGTGGTCCCCGACCACTTTCATCATGGTGTTAATGTCCATGCTTTCGATCTTCTGCGTCGTCGGCACGAAGTCCACGATGCGGAAAATCGTGCCGCCCTTGGGCGGAACCAGGCCGACCTTGGTCTTGCCGCGATCCGCGGTCCAGGAGAAATCGGGCGGGCTGCTCTCGGTCACCCACATTTCGCTCGCCGGGTTGGGAGAACGGAAGCTCGTCAACTGGACCTGACCGTCATACATCACGACCGCCTTGCCCGAAGCGTCGAGCTTGGTGACGACGCGCCGCACTTCGGGCGCCTGCTGCGCGGCGACGGAACCGGCGAATATCAAGGCAATACCCGAAACCATCCACGATGGTTTGTTTGTCATTGGCCTCTCCCAGAAGTGAACGGCGTCGAATCTCTGTTTCCCGGACTTCGCGGAGCCGGGCGTCATGCGGGCTTCGCGCCGGCGCGGGTCCTGTCCAGCACCGTCATGGCGGAGGCCACCACGCTCGCCACGTCCGAAAGGTTGGTCGGCACGATCATGGTGTTGTTGGTCTTGGCGAGGTTGCCGAGCGCGCCGATGTAGAGCTCGGCCACCTTGAGGTTCGCGGCCTGCAGCCCGCCTTCCTTGCCGATCGCCTCGGCGACCACGTTCACCGCCGCCGCGGTCGCGTCCGCCACCACGCGCAGCGCCGTCGCCTCGCCCTGCGCCTTGTTGATCGCCGACTGCTTCTGTCCTTCGGAGGTGAGGATCGCCGCCTGCTTTTCGCCCTCGGCGAGGTTGATCTCCTGCTGCTTCTCGCCCTCGGACTTGGCGATCAGTGCGCGCTTCTCGCGCTCGGCGGTGATCTGCGCCTGCATCGCGCGCAGGATCACCTCGGGCGGGGTGAGGTTCTTCACCTCGTAGCGCAGCACCTTCACGCCCCAGGAGCGACCGGCCTCGTCGAGTACCGCGACGATCTGGCGGTTGATCACGTCCCGGCTCTGCAGCGACTGGTCGAGCTCCATCTTCCCGACCTCGGAGCGCAAGGTCGTCTGCGCGAGCTGCACGATCGCGGTGACGTAGTCGGAAGTCCCGTAGGAGGCCAGGCGCGGATCGGTGACCTGGAAGTAGATCAGGCCGTCCACCACGAGCTGGGTGTTGTCCTTGGTGATGCAAACCTGCTCGGCGACGTCCAGAGGCACTTCTTTCAACGAGTGCCTGTAGGCGACGCGGTCGATGAACGGGATGATGATGTTCAACCCCGGCTCGAGAATCTGGTGGAATTTGCCGAGGCGCTCGACGACCCAGGCGCTCTGCTGCGGCACCACGCGCACGCCCTCGATCACGAACACCACCCCCAGCGCGATGATGGCGAAAGGGATCCAAAGCGGGCGGATCGGCTCGTAGCCGTAGATGAGGACCGTCGTTCTCGTTTCTCTAAAAAACTGTTCTCAGTAGGAACAGCTTGATCAAGAATGTCCTCTACATATTCGCGGATTGAGAGATCTTTCTGTACTGCAGCAATTTTGATACGCCGGCGCAACTCAGGACTGATATCAATCATCAGCCGAGGTCGCTTTCCAGGTCGCTTATTGTGATCATTGTTATTTTGATGCTGCATTGCCATCGAATCATCTTCTTTCGGTAACTCTTCAGGTCCTTTTTCT
>DATDGA010000026.1:0-2979 GCA_036522335.1 Burkholderiales bacterium | reverse complement strand
ACGGGCGCAAGCCCGCCGGTGCCGATGACCATGGCGCCCCAGCCGAGCAGCGCAAGGTGGACGGGTACGTAGACATACAGGATCCAGCGATAAAAACGGGCTTCCGCCAGGTCGGCCAAAAGTTCCTGCCGAGGGTTGTGGCGGTCCTTGCCGACGGCGAGGTCGAGCAGCGCGATGCCGAAGAACCCGACGATCAGCGAATAGTAATTGTTGCCGATGAGATAGCCGACAACGGGCATCGTCCCGATCGTCAGCGCGAGGAGAAAGCGGTATTTTCTGAATCCGGCGGGCATGGGGCGCGATGGATCTTCCGCGGAAAACTATAGCCTTCAATCCCTGCAGTGTCGAGATCCGGCACCCTGCTGTCGCGGACGAAGGCCGTAACTACATGTTGCGGCGGTATTGCCCCCCCACTTCGAAAAGTGCGTGAGTGATCTGTCCGAGCGAGGCAACGCGCACCGCGTCCATGAGAACGGCGAAGACGTTCTCATCGCCGATCACCGCCTGCTGCAGGCGCTTGAGCGCGGGACCGGATTCGCCTTCATGCCGTTTTTGGAATTCGGCGAGCCGCTTCAGTTGAGATTGCTTCTCCTCTTCGGTGGAGCGGATCAGCTCGAGTCTTTGCGGGACAGCGCTTTCGGCATCTTCGTTTCGGGGATTGCGAAACGTATTCACGCCGATGATCGGATAGGAGCCGTCGTGCTTGCGGTGCTCGTAGAGCATCGATTCTTCCTGGATCTTGCCGCGCTGGTAGCCGGTCTCCATCGCACCGAGCACACCGCCGCGTTCGGCGATCGCCTCGAACTCCTTCAGCACGGCTTCCTCGACGAGGTCGGTCAGCTCCTCGATGATGAACGAGCCTTGGTTGGGATTTTCATTTTTCCCGAGACCCCATTCCTTGTTGATGACGAGCTGGATCGCCATGGCGCGGCGCACCGACTCCTCCGTTGGCGTGGTGATCGCTTCGTCATAGGCGTTGGTGTGCAGGGAGTTGGTGTTGTCGTAGGTCGAGATCAGCGCCTGCAGGGTGGTGCGAATGTCGTTGAAGGCGATCTCCTGGGCGTGCAGCGACCGGCCCGAGGTCTGCGAATGGAACTTGAGCTTCTGGCTGCGCTCGCTGGCGCCGTACTTGTCCCGCATCGCCACCGCCCAGATGCGTCGTGCCACGCGCCCGAGCACCGCGTACTCGGGCTCCATGCCATAGCTGAAGAAAAAAGACAGATTGGGCGCGAAATCGTCGATCTTCATTCCGCGGGCAAGGTAGGTCTCGACGAAGGTGAAGCCGTTCGCGAGCGTGAATGCGAGCTGGGAGATCGGGTTCGCGCCGGCCTCGGCGATGTGGTAACCGGAGATCGACGCCGAGTAGAAATTGCGCACGTCGTGCTCGATGAAGTACTCCTGGATGTCCCCCATCACCTTGAGCGAGAACTCGGTCGAGAAGATGCAGGTGTTCTGGCCCTGGTCCTCCTTGAGGATGTCGGCCTGCACCGTGCCGCGCACGATCGAGAGCGTGCTTGCCCCGATCTCCTCGCGTTCCGCGGCCGTCGGGGCGCGGCCTTTTTCCTCGCGGAATTTATCGGTTTGCTGATCGATGGCGGTGTCGAGAAACATCGCCAGGATAGTCGGTGCAGGTCCGTTGATCGTCATGCTGACGCTCGTCGCCGGATCGCACAGGTCGAAACCTGAGTACAGCACTTTCATATCCTCCAGCGTCGCGATCGACACCCCCGAGTTTCCAACCTTGCCGTAAATGTCGGGACGCAGGTCCGGATCGAATCCGTAGAGCGTCACGGAATCGAACGCGGTCGAGAGACGCTTCGCCGGCAGGTCTTTCGACAGCAGGTGAAAGCGACGGTTGGTACGGAACGGATCGCCTTCGCCCGCGAACATGCGTGTCGGGTCTTCGTTCTCGCGCTTGAAGGCGAATACGCCGGCAGTGAACGGAAACGAGCCGGGCAGGTTCTCCCTCATGCGCCACTTGA
Source organism: Burkholderiales bacterium (assembly GCA_036522335.1). GTDB lineage: Bacteria > Pseudomonadota > Gammaproteobacteria > Burkholderiales > SG8-39 > VBDM01. The sequence goes on along the minus strand of DATDGA010000026.1, from coordinate 997 downwards.
GGATCTCACCATGATCCTCGAAGCCCGGCAGCGCCACCTTCGGTATTTTTGTTCCAGAAAGGGAAGTCGTATTGAGCCGGGTGCGAACTTGCCTGTCGCGCACCTTCACTACATGCTCGTCTCCGCCGTAAATCTCCTTCATCGCCGGCCAGCCCTCGATGAGCTGCCTCGCGCGCGGATCGAACCTCGCGTTCTTCTTTGCGATCAGCGGATCGAGCACACCGGTGTCCTTGCCCGAAGCGGCGAGCATCGCCTTCGATGCAAGCAGTTGCTGCCGCTCGCGCGCTATCTTCGCTTGCTCCCGGGCGCCGGCGTGGTAGTCGCGCACCGTGTCGGCGATTTCGGCGAGGTAGCGGCTGCGCGCCGGCGGCACGATGGCGTTCGTTCCGGAGGAGGTTCGTGCCTTGACCGCGGGGAGCGTGCCGGGCTTCACTTCCAGACCGCGCTCCATGAGCGCCGGCAGGATGCCCTGATAGAGCGCGGTGACGCCGTCGTCGTTGAAACGCGACGCGACGGTCCCGTATACCGGCGTATCCTCCGGGGAACGGTCGAAGAGTTTGCGGTTGCGCTGGTATTGCTTCCGCACATCCCGAAGGGCGTCCTGGCCGCCCTTGCGATCGAATTTGTTGACCACGACAAAATCGGCGAAATCGAGCATGTCGATCTTCTCGAGCTGGCTCGCGGCGCCGTATTCAGGCGTCATCACGTAGACGGACAAATCGACGAGCGGCACGACACCCGCGTCGCCCTGGCCAATGCCGGAGGTTTCGACGAGCACCAGATCGAAGCCCGCCACCTTGCAAGCGGCGATCGCGTCGGGGAGACACTTCGATATCTCCGCCTCCGCGCCGCGCGTGGCGAGCGAGCGCATGAAAACCCGCTCCCCCGCGATGGCGTTCATGCGGATGCGGTCACCGAGCAGCGCCCCGCCGGATTTGCGCCGAGAAGGATCGACGGCGAGAATAGCGATATCGAGACCATCCTCCTGGTCGAGGCG
>DATDGA010000025.1:0-6240 GCA_036522335.1 Burkholderiales bacterium | reverse complement strand
GTCGGTACAAACCGTCGCAAACCCGTGAGGGGGAGCTAATCGGAAAAAGCCGGCCTCAGTTCGGATTGGAGTCTGCAACTCGACTCCATGAAGCTGGAATCGCTAGTAATCGCGGATCAGAACGCCGCGGTGAATACGCCGTCGGCGCGCTCACCTCCAAGCCGTTTCGCTATACGGCGCGCAACTGGGAGCTCTCGCGGCGCAAATCCGTGAGTCCGCACGACAGCCTGGGCTCGAACCTGATCGTGCAAGTCAAGCAGGACCGCGTGATGCGCGTGCTGCCGTTCGAGAACGAGGAGCTGAACGAATGCTGGCTCTCCGATCGCGACCGCTACTCCTATGAAGGCCTGAACTCCGAGGAGCGGCTCCAGAGGCCGATGCTGAAGGAGGCCGGACGCTGGAGGGAGGTCGACTGGCAGACTGCGCTCGAACACGTCGCGCGAAACCTGTCCGAAATCCGGTTCAAGCACGATCCCCAGCAGATCGGCGCGCTCGCCAGCCCCCATTCCACCCTGGAAGAAATGGCGATCCTCGCGAAACTCATGCGCGCGATGGGCAGCGACAACGTCGATTTCCGCCTGCGTCAGTCGGACTTTTCAGCGGACGGCAAGCGCGCCGGAGTTCCGTGGCTCGGGATGAAGCTCGCGGAGATCGGGTCGCTGGACCGCGTGCTCGTGGTCGGTTCTTTCCTGCGCAAGGACCACCCGCTCGTCGCCTCCCGCCTGCGCCAGATCGCCAAACGCAAGTCCCAGATCAACGTCCTGCACTGCGCTGACGACGATCCCTTGATGGCGGTGGCGAACAAGGCAATCGTGCGCCCGAGCGAACTGGCGGCGACCCTCGCCCAGATCGTGAAGGCGGCGGCGGAAATCAAGCAAAGGCCCGTGCCCGCGGAGCTCGCGGCTTCCAGCGTTGGCAGCGAGGCGAAGGCGATCGCCGCGAGTCTCTCCTCGGGCCAGAACGTCGCGGTTCTGCTCGGGAATCTCGCCGCGCAGCACCCGGAAGCGGCGCGGCTGCAGTTGCTCGCGCAGGAGCTCGCCGGTTCGCTCGGCGGCCGATTCGGTTTCCTGAGCGAGGCCGCCAACAGCGTCGGGGGCTATCTTGCCGGCTGCTTTCCGTCGGAGGGCGGCTTGAACGCGCGGACCGTGCTCGAGCGGCCGCGCAGGGCCTATCTGCTCCTGAACGCGGAGCCGGACTTCGACTGCCACGACCCGCGCACGGCAGTGAAGGCCATGGGCGCCGCGGATGTGGTGGTCGCCTTGGCCGCCTACCGGAGCTTCGCGGCGGACTACGCCAACGTGCTCCTCCCGGTCGTGCCCTTCACCGAGACCTCGGGCACGTTCGTCAATTGCGAGGGGCGGATGCAGAGCTTCAACGGCGTGGTGAAGCCGCTCGGCGAGGCCCGGCCGGCGTGGAAGGTCCTGCGGGTGCTCGGCAATCTGATGAGCCTTCCCGGCTTCGACTACCAGTCGACCGAAGCGATACGCGATGAAGTGTGCAGGCCGGAGGCCGTCGCAGGCAAACTAGCCAACCGCCTTGACGGTATCACCCTGAAGCTCGATTCGCCCCCAGCGGAGGGCGAGGAATTGCAGCGAATCGCCGATGTGCCCGTCTACTTCGGCGATCCGATCGTGCGCCGCGCCGCGTCGCTGCAGAGGACGCGCGACGCGCTGCCGCCGCGCGCCTGGGTGGGGCCGACGTTGGCGCAGAAGCTGGGAGTCAAGGCGGGCGAGCGGGTGCGGGTGCGCCAGGGTGACGGGGAAGCGGTCGTCGAAGTGGGCATCGACGAGCGCCTGCCCGCCGGCTGCGTGAGGCTCGCCGCCGGGCACCGGCATACGGCGAATCTCGGACCGATGTTCGGCCCGGTTTCGGTGGAACGTACATGACGCTCGTGACGACGGTGTTCGACATCTGGGCGGATCTCTGGACCGCCTGGCTCGGTCCGGAGTGGGGGCCGCTCGCCTGGACGCTGGTGAAAAACACGATCCTGATCCTGTGCATCGTACTGCCGCTCTTCGCCTGCGTCGCGTATCTCACCTTGTGGGAACGGAAACTCATCGGCTGGATGCAGATCCGCATTGGGCCGAACCGCGTCGGCCCGCTCGGCCTCCTCCAGCCCATCGCCGACGCATTCAAGCTGATGTTCAAGGAACTGATCGTGCCCACCGGGGCGAACAAGTTCCTGTTCATCGCCGCGCCGATGCTCACCCTGATGCCGGCGCTCGCGGCCTGGGCGGTGATCCCCTTCAGCCCCGAGGCCGTGCTCGCGAACGTCAACGCCGGCCTCCTCTATGTGATGGCGATCACTTCGATGGGCGTGTACGGCATCATCATCGCCGGCTGGGCTTCGAACTCGAAGTACGCGTTTCTCGGCGCCATGCGCTCGGCCGCCCAGATCGTCGCCTATGAAATCGCAATGGGATTTGCGCTGGTGTGCGTCCTGATGGTTTCCCAGAGTCTCAATTTCACCGACATCGTCGCCGGCCAGCAACGCGGCACCTTCGCGCACAAGGGTCTCAACTTTCTCTCCTGGAACTGGCTGCCGCTCGCGCCGATGTTCCTGGTGTACTTCATCTCGGGTGTGGCCGAGACCAACCGAGCGCCCTTCGACGTGGCGGAGGGCGAATCCGAGATCGTCGCCGGCTTCCACGTCGAATATTCGGGCATGCCCTTCGCGCTGTTCTTTCTGGGCGAATATGCCAATATGATCCTGGTATCTGCGCTTGCCACCGTGATGTTCCTCGGCGGCTGGGCGGCGCCCTGGGACAGCGTGCTGACCGATGCCGTTCCGCCCTTCGCGTGGCTGTTTGCCAAGATCTTCTTCATGGTGTCGCTGCTCCTGTGGTTCAGGGCGACGTTCCCGCGCTACCGCTACGACCAGATCATGCGGCTGGGCTGGAAGGTGTTCATTCCGCTCACCATCGTGTGGCTGGTGGTGATTGCGGTCTGGATGCAGACACCCTGGAACATCTGGAACTGAGATCGCCGCTGTGATCGAGAAAATCAAGGATTTCTTCAAGAGCTTTCTGCTGCTCGAGTTGGGCAAGGGAATGCTGCTCACCGGACGCCACCTCTTCAGACGCAAGATCACGGTGCAGTTTCCCGAGGAGAAGACGCCGCAGAGCCCGCGCTTCCGCGGGCTGCACGCCCTGCGTCGCTACCCCAACGGCGAGGAGCGCTGCATCGCCTGCAAGCTGTGCGAGGCCGTTTGCCCGGCTCTCGCCATCACGATCGAGTCGGAGCAGCGCTCCGACGGCACGCGCCGCACCACGCGCTACGACATCGACCTCACCAAATGCATTTTCTGCGGGCTCTGCGAGGAGTCCTGCCCCGTGGATTCGATCGTCGAGACGCACATCCTCGAGTATCACGGCGAGAAGCGCGGCGATCTCTACTACACCAAGGAAATGCTGCTCGCGGTCGGCGACCGGTATGAGGAACAGATCGCGCGGGACCGTGCCGCGGACGCGGCGTATCGCTAGACGACAACGTGTTCGAATACCTTCTTTTCTGGATTTTTGCCGCGATTCTCGTGGGCGCGGCGGCGTGCGTGATCGTCGCGCGCAACCCGGTGCACTCGGCGCTGTTCCTCGTGCTCGCGTTCTTCACCGCGGCCGCGCTGTGGATGTTGCTGCGCGCGGAGTTCCTGGCGATTGCGCTGGTGCTCGTCTATGTCGGCGCGGTGATGGTGCTGTTCCTCTTCGTGGTGATGATGCTCGACGTCAACCTCGAGCGGCTGCGCGAGGGATTCTGGACTTACCTGCCGCTCGGCCTCGTCGTCGGCGCTTTGATGGTGGCGGAAATGGCGATAGTGCTGGGCGGCAAGTATTTCAACCTGCAGGCGTTTCCGGGCCCGAAGGATCCCGGGCCGGGCTACAGCAACACCAAGGAGCTCGGACGGGTGCTCTATACCGACTACGCCTACCCGCTCGAACTCGCCGCGGTCCTGCTGTTGGTGGCCATTATCGTCGCGATCGCGTTGACGCTCAGAAAGCGCAAGGACACGAAATATCAGGACCCGGCCCGGCAAGTTGCGGTCAAGCGCAGCGACCGGGTGCGGCTGGTTTCGATGCCGTCGGAGAAAAAGCAGGACTGAGGATCGAGGGAACTGCTCTAGCGCAGTCCTCGACTCTGGAAAACAACATCGGGAGGAATATTTGCTTTCGCTTTCGCATTTTCTGATCCTCGGCGCGGTGCTGTTCGCGATCAGCATCGTCGGGATCTTCCTCAACCGCAAGAACGTGATCATCCTGCTGATGGCGATCGAGCTGATGCTTCTCGCCGTCAACATGAACTTCATCGCCTTTTCCCACTACCGAGGCGACATCGCCGGGCAGGTGTTCGTGTTTTTCATCCTGACGGTGGCTGCGGCGGAATCGGCGATCGGGCTGGCGATTCTGGTCGTGCTTTTCCGCAACCTGCAGACCATCAACGTCGACGACCTCGACAGCCTGAAAGGGTGACGTGGGACACCTGCAGCTCTACCTGATCGTCCCGCTCGCCCCGCTCGCCGGCGCCCTCATCGCTGGATTTTTCGGCCGGCAGGTCGGGCGCGCGGGCGCGCATTGGGCGACGATTATCGGCGTGGCGATTTCCTTCGCCGCTTCCTGCCTGATTTTCCTCGACGTCCTGGACGTCCAGGACGGCGTGGCATTCAACGGGTCGGTCTATACCTGGCTCACGTCGGGCGGGACGCGGTTCGAGATCGGCTTCCTGATCGACCGGCTGTCCGCCCTGATGATGGTGGTGGTGACCTTCGTGTCGCTGATGGTGCATATCTACACCATCGGATACATGGCCGACGACCCCGGCTACCAACGCTTCTTCGCCTATATCGCGCTCTTCACTTTCTCGATGCTGATGCTGGTGATGGCGAACAACTTCCTGCAGCTATTTTTCGGCTGGGAAGCCGTGGGGCTCGTGTCCTACCTCCTGATCGGATTCTGGTATACGCGGCCGAGCGCGATCTACGCGAACCTGAAGGCCTTCCTCGTCAACCGGGTCGGAGATTTCGGCTTCCTGCTCGCCGTAGCGCTCGTGCTCGGGTACTTCGGCACGCTCGACTACGCGGCCGTTTTCTCACGGGCCCCGGCTATGGCCGGAGTCACGATCGAGGCCATCCCCGGCGCCCCGTGGCTGCTCCTCTCGGCGATCTGCATCGGGCTTTTCGTCGGCGCGATGGGGAAGAGCGCGCAGTTCCCCCTCCACGTGTGGCTCCCCGACTCGATGGAAGGTCCCACGCCGATTTCGGCCTTGATCCACGCCGCCACCATGGTGACGGCGGGCATCTTCATGGTGGCGCGGATGTCGCCGCTGTTCGAGCACTCGCAGACCGCGCTCTCGCTGGTGCTCGTGATCGGCGGGATCACGGCGTTCTTCATGGCCTTGATCGCAATCGTTCAATACGACATCAAGCGCGTGGTCGCGTATTCCACGCTGTCCCAGCTCGGTTACATGACCGTGGCGCTCGGCGCTTCGGCGTACTCCGCGGCGATCTTCCACCTCATGACCCACGCATTCTTCAAGGCGCTGCTCTTCCTCGGCGCTGGCTCGGTCATCATCGCGCTGCATCACGAGCAGGACATGCGCAAGATGGGCGGATTGCGAAAGTACATGCCCTGGACCTACGGCACGGTCCTGGTCGGCGCGATCGCAAGCGCGGGCGTTCCCGGTTTTGCGGGCTTTTTCTCCAAGGACGCGATCATCGAGGCGGTGCATCTCTCCAAGACGCCGGGCGCCGGCTTCGCCTGGCTCATGGTGACCTTGTGCGTATTCGTCACGGCCTTCTACACGTTCCGGCTGGTGTTCTACGCGTTCCACGGCAAGGAGCGCTTCGAGACGCACGATCACGCTCCGCACGAGTCGCCCGCTGTGGTTGCCGTTCCGCTCGTGCTCCTTGCCATTCCTTCGATCTGCGCGGGCTGGTTCATTGGGCCGGTGCTGTACGGAGACTATTTCGGCGACTCGATCGTGATCGCGCCTTCGCATCCGGGCTTGCGCGAAATGGCCGGGGAATTTCACGGCGTGCTGCCGATGATGGAGCACGCGGTGAAGACAATCCCCCTCTGGCTGACCGCAGCGGGCATCTTTGCGGCCTGGTGCCTCTACATCCTGAAACCCGAGCTGCCCGCGAAGCTGCGGGCAAAAGCGGGATTTCTCGTCACCCTCCTCGAGGAAAAGTACTTCTTCGACCGCTTCAACGACTGGTTCTTCGCGGGCGGCGCAAGGAAATTCGGAACC